>JBFXGF010000010.1:0-12631 GCA_050178275.1 Thermoplasmata archaeon
TTGGGCACGCCCTTCCCGTACGGGACCGACGGCTGCCGCCGAACGTCCTTCAGCATGTTCTCGGGTATGTCGACCCCCTGGAGCGCGTAGTCGTGCCCGCCGTGGTACGACCCCTCGGCCTTCGCGATCTTCTCCCTGCCGGTGTATGCCCTCGCGACCCGCATCGGGTGCATGGTTGCCTCGGTGCCCGAGTTCGCGAACCTGAACATCTCCATCGAGGGCATGGCCTTCTGGATCGTCCGCACGTACTCTATCGCGAGGTCGGAGGACGCGCCGTACATCGTGCCCTTCCCGACCTGCGCCCTGACAGCCTTGACCACCTCGGGGTCGTCATGGCCCAGTATCATCGGGCCGTAGCCCAGCGCGAAGTCGATGATCCTGTTCCCGTCCAGGTCGTAGATGTAAGGCCCCTTGGCCCGCCTCACGTAGAACGGGTACGGCTCGAAGAACCGCACGTTGCTCTCGACCCCGGCGGGCAGGAGCCTCCTCGCCCGCTCGAAATGCGCTCTCGACCTCTTGGTCCTGGATACATACTCCTTCTCGTAAGCTGCTGACGTCGGCATGTTCTACCACCTCGCAGTTGCTAGAAGGACCACTTGACAAGCCCAGCACCATTCTCGGCAGTATCAAAGAGAATTGACCCACACAGATAATGCCATAGCCTTGGGCAGTCCCTGCGCCTGGTACGCGCACAGGGCGAATCGATGGCTCAGTAGAAAAGGGTTCTTAGGCCCCCAATGGAAGGATAAATGAGCGGGGAACCCGATTCGAGGGGGAAATGGCGCTCAGGCTCATCGAGATCATCCTCCCCGCCGGCAACGAGCCCGCGGTCGAGAAGATGACCGAGGACCGCAAGATCGAGGAGATCTGGCACGTCAAGGTGTCAGAGAAGAGGACCATGTCCCGGATCTTGATATCGTCCGAGCAGACCGAGTCGCTCCTGGACGGCATAGAGAAGGAGTTCTCAGGCACCGAGGGGTTCCGGGTCATCGTGCACTCCATAACGGCTTCCCTCCCGAGGAAGGAAGAGGAGGACGAGAAGGAGAAGGCGGAGGATAGCAAGAAGCTCAAGACCGGGAGGGTAAGCCGGGAGGAGCTGTACAACGGGATCAGCGACACGTCCAAGCTCACCAAGGTCTACATGGTCACGGTCGCCCTCTCAGTCATAGTCGCCTCGATCGGACTCGTGAAGGACAACGTGGCCGTCATAATAGGGGCGATGGTCATCGCGCCGTTGCTGGGGCCCAACATGGCGCTCTCGCTCGCGACCACGCTCGCTGATGTCAAGCTCGCGAGGCTGTCAATCAAGACCCTCGGCGTCGGCGTGATCCTGGCGGCCGCGCTCTCAATCGCGTTCGGGGCCACCATGGTCGTCGACCCTTTGACGCCCGAGATCTCCGCAAGGACAAATGTCGGCCTCGGGGACATAGCTCTAGCCCTCGCATCCGGTGGCGCGGGCGCCCTGTTCTTCACGATAGGCATGTCGACCGCCCTGGTGGGCGTGATGCTCGCCGTCGCGATACTGCCGCCCCTGGTCACCTTCGGCCTGCTCATTGGCTCCGGCAACTTCGACCTGGCGCTCGATTCCTTGTTGCTCTTCGCCACAAACCTGATATGCATCAACCTGGCGGGAGTGCTGACTTTCGTCGCGCAAGGGGTCAGGCCGAGGGCTTGGTGGGAGGCTGACAAGGCGAAGAGGTTGACGGTGTGGGCGGTCGTGATCTGGTTGACCCTCCTCGCGCTGCTCACAATCCTGATAATCTTCTGGGGAGGAGCGACTCTCTGAGAGTGCGGGCCGACGGCAATCCTTTTCAACGATGGAAACCTATCATATCCCGGAGGAGGAATGAGATGAAGGCGAAACAACTGGTGAGCCTGAGCGTCATAACATCCGACGCGCAGAAGCTGGGCCAAGTCATGGCGACCGACGTGGACACGGAGACGTGGAAGGTGACCCACCTCCACATAGGCCTCACGGACGATTCCATCCGTGCCCTGTCATACAAGAAGCCGCTTCTCGGTGGCGTAAGCGTGTGCCTCCCCGTCACGTATGTGAACGGAGTGAAGGACGTCGTGACCCTCAAGACTTCAATAACCGACCTGAAGAACGCGCCCGAGTGCAAGGAGAAGTAAGGCCAGCTGAGAGGGCGCAGGGCTTATCCGGATACGCCCGACCGGATGCGTCAGCGGGCACGTTGCCGAAACTCGGCACGCATCGCGCCCCAGTTCATTTCTGGGGCTCGATGATGACCTTGATGGACTCCCCCGCCTTGGCCACCAGCTCGAAGCCCGTGCCCGTCTCCTCCAGCGGGAGCCTGTGCGTGACCATGTCCTTTATGTCGACCTGTCCGCTCCTAAGGAGCTCTATCGCGTCTGTGATGTCCTTCGGGCTCCCGGCGTAGGTCGTCGTTATCGTGACCTCGTCCTTCCAGATGTCCCCGAACGGGACCGGGATCTCGACGCCGGGCATCGGCGGGGCGAACATGAGTATAGTGCCTCCTCGGTCCACGCACGCGAACGACTGCTTGATCGCGGGCGTCGCGCCTGTCGACACGACGACCAGGTCCGCCGGGCGGCCACCGTTCGCCTCCCGTACCCTCGCCGGGACGTCCTCCGACGCGTCGATGACCACGTCGGCCCCGAACATCTTCGCCGCCCCGAGCCTGTACTCCGACACGTCGGTCGCGATGATCCTCCCAGCGCCCAGGGCCTTCGCGAGCTTGATGTTCAGCAGGCCGGCGATGCCGCTGCCGAGCACGAGCACGGTCCTCCCGGGCTCGAACCTGGCCATCCTCAGACCGCGGACCACGCACGCGAGCGGCTCGATGAAGACGCCGTCGTCGTACGACAGCTCACGCGGCAGGATGAAGACGCCGCGGTCGACGTTGATCCTGGGCACTCGGACGAACTCCGAGAAGCCGCCTGGGTGGAAGTTCGTGGTCCTGAGCGTGTCGCACGCCGAGTGGTGTCCGCTCAGGCAGTACTTGCAGGTGTTGCAGGGCACATGGTGCGACACGAACACGCGGTCGCCGACCTCGTACTTGTCGACGCCCACACCGACCTCCACGACGTCGCCAGCTATCTCGTGCCCGAGGACAAGGGGGGCTTTCTTGATCCTGTACCACTCCATGACGTCGCTCCCGCAGATCCCGCAGGCCTCGACCTTGACCAGTATCTCGCCTGCGCCCGGCTTCGGCTTCGGGAGCTCCTGAAGCCTCACATCCTTGTTGTTGTAATACATCGCGACGCGCATCTCGTTGCCGCCCTGGTCATCCCTGAAGGCTCACTTCGCGCTCGAGAGCTTCTTGAACAGCTCGTACGCTTCCTTCGGGGTCGCGTCCTTGTGGACTATCTCCCTCACGGCCTTGATCATCGGCACCGGGTTGTCCGACTGCCAGATGTTCCTGCCCATGTCCACGCCCGCGGCGCCCGCCTTGATGGAGTTGTAGGTGAGTTCGAGCGCGTCCTTCTCCGGTATCTTCTTGCCGCCCGCCACGACGATCGGGACGGGGCAGCTCTCGACGACCTTCTCGAAGTCCTCGCAGTAATAGGTCTTCACTATGTGCGCGCCGATCTCCGCGGCTATCCTGGAGGCTAGCGCGAGATACCTCGCGTCCTTCTGGCCGATCTCCTTCCCGACGGCCGTGACGGCGAGGACCGGCATGCCGTGCTTCTGTCCCTCGTTGACGAGCTCGGACAGGGCGAGCAGCGTCTGCCGCTCGTGCTTGCTGCCCACGAATATGGAGATGGCGACGCCCGACGCGTTCAGCCTGAGCGCGTCCTCGACGCTGGTGATGATGCCCTCGTTGGACAGGTCCTCTCCGATTATGCTCGCGCCACCGGAGACCCTGAGGACGATGGAGTTGCATATCGACGGGTCGACGGACGAGCGGAGCACGCCGCGCGTGAGCATGACGGAGTCCGCGTACGGGGCCAGCGGCATGATCGTCTTGCTGGGCACCTCGAGCCTGCTAGTCGGCCCGAGGAAGTACCCGTGGTCCACGGCGAGCATGACCGAGCGCCCGTTCTCCGGCCTGATGATCTTCGACATCCTGTTCTTCAAACCCCAGTCCATAATGTCACACCTCCGCGACCCGGCGTCGCCGGCGGAGTCTTCTGGTTGAAAAAGGGCCGTGCGTATTTATAGGTTCTCAGACCGCGGCCAGCTCACTTGTGCCTCTTGTCGACCTTCTGCTCCCCGCTCAGGTACTCCCAGTCGAATATGCTGTCGACCTCCTCCTGGGTCATGATGCCCTTCTCCAGCACCAAGTCCCTGATGGACATGCGCCTCCTCAGGGCCTCCTTCGCGACCTCGGCCGCCTTCTCGTAGCCTATGTGCGGCTGCAGGAAGGTGGCCAGGGAGGGGTTCTTCTCCAGGTAGCTCCTGCACTTCTCCTCGTTGGCCTCGATGCCGGAAACGCATTTGCCCACGAAGACGGGGAGGTAGTTGTTCAGGAGCACCATGGACTCCAGCAGGTTGTGGACCATGACCGGGTTCATCACGTTGAGCTCGAACTGGCCCGCCTGCACGGCCATCGCGACCGCGAGGTCGTTGCCCATGATCTGGAAGGATATCATGTTCATGCACTCGACCATGACGGGGTTGACCTTGCCCGGCATGATGCTCGAGCCAGGCTGGGTCGCCGGGAGCCGGATCTCCTCGAGGCCCGTGATCGGGCCCGAGTTCATCAGCCTCAGGTCGTTTGATATCCTTATGAGCTCGAGGGCGAGGTCCCTCATCGCGCTCGACACGCTCGCGACGCCGAGCCTGCTCTGGAGCGCCTCCCGCGGGTCCTCCGACTCTATCAGGTTCAGGCCAGTGATGCCCCTCAGGTGCTTGACGACCATCCTGTGGTAGTCGGGGTGGGTGTTCGCCCCGGTGCCCACGGCGGTCGCCCCCAGGGGGACCTCCTCAAGCAACTTGAGCGTGCCCTTCAGCTGGTCCCTGGCCTTCTTGACGGCGACGGAGTAGGCCATGAACTCCTGGCCGAGGGTGACCGGGAGGGCGTCCATGAGGTGGGTCCTGCCGGACTTCAGTATCTTCTGGAACTCCATGCCCTTCTTGACGAAGGACTTGCGGAGCAGCTCCAGGTTGTCGAGCAGGTCTTGGGCGATGATGAGCACGCACAGCCTCATCGCGGTCGGGTACGTGTCGTTGGTGGACTGGGACATGTTCACGTGGTCGTTCGGGTGGATGACCGAGTACTCGCCCTTGCTCCTGCCCACCAGCTCCAGCGCGCGGTTGGCCACGACCTCGTTCATGTTCATGTTGAGCGAGGTCCCGGCGCCGGCCTGGAAATCGTCCACGACGAACTGGTCGTGGAGCTTTCCGGCGATTATCTCGTCGCACGCGGCGACTATGGCCTCCGCGATGCAGGGCTCGAGCCAGCCTATCTCCATGTTCGCCATCGCGGTGGCCTTCTTCACCATCGCGTACGCGTTGATGAACTCCGGCCGGGCCATGATCCCGCTGACCGGGAAGTTCTCGACGGCCCTCAGGGTCTGTATGCCATAGTAGGCGTCCTTGGGGACCTCCCTCGTGCCGAGGGAGTCGTGTTCGGTCCTGACGTTGTCGCTCAAGTCCTCAGCCCTCGCCCGAAACGGACGGCGAGCAATCAGGTTCCGACGTATTTCTAGGTTGGCCAGCGAGCGCCCCTCGGGTTGCGGCGCGCGGGCGCGTGAGGCGAAAAGACTTAGACCAGGCGGGCGATTCGTGCCGGGGAGCAAGCATGAACGAGAAGGTCCACGCCCACATCAAGCGCAAGGATGGCTACAAGTTCGAGATATCCTTCGACGAGTGGGACAAGGGGATTGTGAGCATGGACGAGCCCGTCCCTCTTGGGGACGGGTCCGCGCCGAACGCCAGCATGATGCTGTCGTCCGCGGTCGGGCACTGCCTGAGCGCCAGCCTGCTCTTCTGCCTGAGCAGGTCCCGGGTCGAGGCCGAGGACATCGAGGCGGACGTGGAGACCTCGCTGGCGAGGAACGACAAGGGCAGGTGGCGAATTGTAGGAATAAAGGTAGTAATGAAGCCAACTGTCAAAGACTCTGACCGGGAAAAGCTGGAACGATGCCTGACCATGTTCGAGGACTTCTGCATCATCACGGCCTCGGTCCGAGAGGGCATCAAGGTCGAAGTAGAGATAAGTAAGTAGAGCGAATAGAGGTGTGGTCGATATGTCACTGTTGAGGGAGAAGGACAAGGAGGCTCTGAGGAAGGATCTGTCCCAGAGGATGGTGGACGACGTCAGGCTCATAGTGTTCACGCAGGACGTGCCGTGCGTGTTCTGCACCGAGGCCGTACAGGTGGTCACGGAGCTGGGGGAGCTGTCCCCGAAGATCAAGGTCGAGGTCTACGACTTCGTCCGGGACCAGATGAAGGCCACGGAACTGAGGATCGACAAGATCCCCGCCACGGCGGTCGTCGGGAAGAAGGACTACGGCATCAGGTTCTACGGCGTGCCCTCCGGGTACGAGTTCAACTCGCTCGTGGGCGCGATACAGGACGTGTCCAGGGGGGAGAGCGGCCTCTCGCCGAAGACCAAGGAGGCGATGAAGGAGCTCGACCAGCCCGTGCACCTGCAGGTGTTCGTCACCCCCACGTGCCCGTACTGTCCGTCGGCCGTGAGGCTCGCGCACAAGCTGGCCATCGAGTCGGACATGGTGTGGGCGGACATGGTCGAGGCGAACGAGTTCGTCCACCTCGCGCAGAGGCACCAGGTCGCAGGCGTTCCCAAGACGATCATCAACGACAACTTCGAGGTCGCGGGCGCGGTCCCGGAGGACCTGCTGGTCGCCCACGTGCTGCACGCCGCGCACCACATAGGGCCCGTACAGCCAAGGTGAGCTGGGGCGGGCGGGTCCGACAGGGGGCAAGGGATTGGACGAAGTGTTGAGCACCTTGAGTTCGCTGAAGGGGGTCAGGACGACCTTCTACCTGACTGAGGGTATGAGAGACACCCTGAGGAGGATAGAGTTCGAGGCCAACCCCTTCGGACCGGTGGTCGTTAGGAACGACGGTGTCATGGAGTGCCTTATGCGCGACAGGGTCGCGTGCATAGTCAAGGACAAGACGTTCAGGCCGCCGCCCCGCGCCACCGTGCTGCTGGTGGACGACGACGGCGTCGTCATCGGCAGGGAGCTACTGCCTGGCGAGAAGGTCGATGAGGAGCCTGGCAGGAAGACCCTCTACCTCAGCAAGGACTTCGTGGTGTTCCACGACGGCAAGTCCGGGAGGAACGCCAGGTTCGTGCTGCCTCCTGTACCGTTCCCGGAGGTCGAGGCCCTCGGGTCCGCCCTGAGGGTGTGCTCGTCGAGCCCCTCGACGAGGGGGGACCTTGTTGTGAGGCAGAGCGCGGGCCTCGACGATGACCCGGCCCTCGCTACCGTCCTCATAGGCTTCGACCTCGGATGACGCCCGGTGACGGGGGCAGGTGTTGTTCTCGAATTTGTTTGTCGAAGTCCGAAGCGCGGGTCAGTCTGATTTCCAAAGGAAACGCTGGTTTTCAGGCATTCTTCCTAAGAGCCTGGGAATTACGGGCGAGCGCTTCTCAGATTAGGCCCTCCAATTTGCCATTCTTCCAGTCAGAAGAATGGTATGGGGAGAAGTTTTAAATTCAAACCCCTCATGCACGACTTCACACATATCCTGTCTGAGTGAGGAATGCCAATGGCTGCTACGTGTGCTGCACCCACCCACGGAATCCCAAAAACCGTCGACAAGATACTCGGCAAGTACAATTCCGACAAGAAGTGGCTGATATCGATTCTCTTCGACATGCAGAACGAGTTCAGGTACCTTCCCAGGGAGGCCTTGCAATACCTCTCGAAGAAACTGGACGTCCCGATGACGGACGTGTACAGCATAGCGACGTTCTACAAGGCGTTCAGCCTGACCCCCAAGGGCAAGCACTCGGTAACCGTGTGCATGGGCACCGCCTGCCACGTGAGGGGGTCGCTCAGCGTCCTGGAGGAGTTCGAGCGCCAGCTTGAGGTCCGGCCCGGAGGCACCACGCCGGACAAGATGTTCAGCATGTCCACGGTGAGCTGCCTCGGTTGCTGCGCCATGGGGCCGATTGCGGTCGTGGACGAGAAGTACCATGGCCAGGTGTCCGCGAACAAGGTCAAGCCGCTCCTCGACGCGGTCAGGAAGGCGGACGCGGGAACCGCGGCGAAGAAGGCGGCCTAGGAGGAGGCATAACATGAGAATCAAGAACGGCGAGGACCTCTCCAAGCTCAAGAGGTCCATCATGCAGAGGCGCGACAAGAACCGGATGCTCATAACCGTCTGCGGCGGCACCGGGTGCCGCGCGTACGGCTGCGAGGACCTGATAGCGGCGCTCAAGAACGAGGTGGAGAAGAGCGGGCTCAAGGGGAAGGTCGAGGTCAAGGCCACGGGGTGCCCTGGCTTCTGCGAGAGGGGCAACCTGGTGGTCATCTACCCGGAGGGCATCTTTTACCAGCGGGTGAAGACCGAGGACGTCCCGGACATAATCAAGGAGACCATCGTCGGCAAGAAGATCGTCGACAGGCTGCTGTTCGTCGACCAGGCGACGGGGCAGAAGGTCACCTACGAGAAGGACGTACCATTCTACAAGAAGCAGACCAGGCTGCTGCTCGGCAACAACGCCATCGTCGACCCGACCGACATCGAGGACTACGTCGTGATTGGGGGATACTCCGCGCTCGCGAAGGCCCTCTCGACCATGAAGCCCGAGAAGGTGATCGAGGAGGTCAAGAAGGCCGGGCTGAGGGGCAGGGGCGGCGCCGGGTTCCCGACCGGCCTCAAGTGGGAGATCACGAGGAAGGCGAAGGGCACCCAGAAGTACGTGGTCTGCAACGCGGACGAGGGCGATCCCGGCGCGTTCATGGACAGGAGCCTGCTCGAGGGCAACCCTCACAGCATCCTCGAGGGGCTGACCATCGGGGCCTACGCGATAGGGGCGAGCAAGGGGTTCGTCTACGTACGCAACGAGTACCCGTTGGCGGTCCAGAACGTCACACTCGCGGTGGAGCAGGCGCGCGAGCGAGGGCTCCTGGGCGAGAGGATCCTCGGCACTGAATTCTCGTTCGACGTGGAGATCGTGCGCGGCGCGGGGGCGTTCGTGTGCGGCGAGGAGACCGCCCTGATCGCGTCCATCGAGGGCGCCAGGGGCGTCCCGAAGCAGCGGCCTCCGTTCCCCTCAGACAGGGGCATCTGGGGCAAGCCCACCAACATCAACAACGTCGAGACGTGGGCCAACGTCCCGATCATCATCGAGAAGGGGGCGGACTGGTACTCCAAGGTCGGCACGAAGGGCAGCAAGGGCACCAAGATATTCGCGCTCGTTGGCAAGATCAACAACACGGGCCTCGTCGAGGTCCCGATGGGCACGACCATCTCCGAGACTGTCTACGGGATCGGCGGGGGCATACCGAACGGGAAGCAGCTCAAGGCGATCCAGATCGGCGGGCCGTCCGGGGGATGCATCCCCAAGACTTTCATAGACGTGCCCATCGACTACGACGAGCTGAAGAAGCTCGGCGGGATGATGGGCTCCGGTGGCATGGTCGTCATGGACGAGGACACATGCATGGTCGACGTCGCCAAGTACTTCCTGGAGTTCCTGCTCGAGGAGTCCTGCGGGAAGTGCACCACATGCAGGGACGGCATCGAGAGGATGCTCGAGATAGTCACGCGGATAACCGAGGGGAACGGCACGATGAAGGACCTGGACACCCTCAGCGAGCTCGCGGAGGTGGTCAGGGACGCCTCGATGTGCGGTCTCGGTCAAACATCCCCCAACCCGGTCCTATCCACGCTCAGGCACTTCAGGGACGAGTACATGGCCCACATCAAGGACAAGAAGTGCCCCGGCCGGGTGTGCAAGGCGCTGATAACATACTCGATCGAGAAGGACAAGTGCACTTCGTGCGGCGCCTGCAAGAAGCGCTGCCCGCAGGGGGCCATATCCGGAGAGAAGGGCAAGCCGTACAAGATCGACCCCAGCAAGTGCATAAGGTGCAACGTCTGCTACGAGACGTGCAAGTTCGGCGCGATAAAGAAGGAATAAGGAGGTGACTCGGTGATAAAGTTCAGAATAGACGGCCTGGACGTCCAAGCGGAGGAGGGCTGGACCATCCTGGAGACCTGCAAGTTCTACGGGATAGACGTGCCGACCCTGTGCTACGACGAGGGGCTCACCCCATATGGAGGGTGCAGGCTCTGTGTCGTGGAGATAGGCGAGGGGCCCGGCGCGAAGCTTGCCAGCTCCTGCACATATCCCGCCATGGAGGGACTCGTGGTCAGGACGCACTCCAGGAGGGTCGTCAAGGCCCGGAAGATGGTCATCGAGCTTATGCTCGCGCGGTGCTCGTCGTCCAAGACCATACAGGACCTGGCGTCTAAGTACGACGTGCACGAGGTCAGATTCAAGCTCAAGCACGAGGACTGCATACTCTGCGGCCTCTGCGTGAGGATATGCGAGCAGCAGATGATGGCCGGCGCGATTGGCTTCGTGAACCGCGGGAAGGACGTGAAGATAACCACGCCCTTCGACATCAAGTCCGACGTGTGCCGCACCTGCGGGGCATGCATGTACATATGCCCGGCCGTCAGCGCCAGGTGCCAGGGCCCGCAGGAGGAGTCCGCCATCTGCGGCGGGTGCCTCAACATGACGCCGTCGTGCCTGGAATACTATGATGATGCTCAGTGTTTCATGAGCGAAACCTCTTGTGGAACTTGCGTGCGAGAAGGTCCGAAGAAGAAGAAGGAAAGTTCAGAGAAGAAGGTGTAGAGTATGGCATTGTCAAAAGTGAATGCAACCGCGGCTACCCTGACCAAGAACAGGACTGAAGGGGCGATATCTCAACTGAGTGGCATGTGCGCCACGTGCGTCGATGGCTGCGTCGGGATGTGTGAGATTGGCAAGTCCGCGTACCGCGGTCACGAGGTCATCTATCCCCAGCCTTTCGGGATAATCACCACGGCGTCGGAGAAGGCCTACCCCGTGGACTACTCCCACTTCAGCATCCTGGGCACGGTCATAGGTGCCAAGGGAATCGAGGCGACCAGCGACAAGGCGCTGTTCACGAATGTGAACCTGGAGAGGAAGATCGGGAAGGACAAGGGCATCAAGGTGAAACTTCCGTTCGTCATCCCGGGCCTGGGCTCGACGGCTATCGCCAAGAACAACTGGCCGGGGCTCGCGGTCGGCGCGGCCATCTCGGGTATAATGGTCACGATAGGCGAGAACGTCTGCGGAATGGACCCGAAGACCGAGATTGAGAACGGCAAGGTCGTCAAATCCCCTGAGCTCGAGTGGAGGGTCCGCCTCTTCAAGGACTGGCAGCAGGACGGGTACGGCGAGATCGTCGTCCAGGCCAACGTCGAGGACACGATGCTGGGCATACAGGAGTACGCCATCAAGAAGCTCGGCGCGACCACCGTCGAGATGAAGTGGGGCCAGGGCGCGAAGGACATCGGCGGGGAGGTCAAGATTGGCGACCTGAAGAAGGCCCAGATGCTCAAGAAGAGGGGGTACGTCGTGCTCCCGGACCCGACGAACCCGGTGATAATCAAGGCGTTCGAGGCCGGCTCCTTCAAGGAGTTCGAGAGGCACTCGAGGGTCGGCATGGTCTCCGAGGACGGATTCTTGTCGAGGGCCAAGGACCTCAGGAAGGCCGGCGCGAAGCACGTGTTCCTGAAGACCGGCGCGTACCGTCCGGCCGACCTCGCGAGGGCGCTCAAGTTCGCATCGCTGGCCGAGCTGGACCTCCTGACCGTCGACGCAGCGGGCGGCGGGACAGGCATGAGCCCGTGGAGGATGATGAACGAGTGGGGCATCCCACCGGTCGAGTTGCACTCGCTCCTCTACCAGTACGCCGCGCGGCTCGACAAGAAGAACATGTACGTGCCGGACATCGCGATCGCGGGCGGGTTCTCGTTCGAGGATCAGATAATCAAGGGCCTTTCCCTCGGTGCACCGTACTTCAAGATGATCGGCATGGCGCGGGCTCCGCTCGCCGCAGCGATGGTCGGAAAGACCCTCGGCGCGAAGATACAGAAGAACGAGCTGCCTGTATACGTGGGCCGCTTCGGCAACACGGTCGAGGACATCTTCGTCACCTCGCCCGAGCTCAAGGCCGAGTTCGGGGACAGGTTCAAGGACATCCCGACCGGGGCGCTCGGCCTGTACACCTACACGCACAGGCTAGCCCAGGGCATGCGCCAGCTGATGTGCGGCTCGAGGAAGTTCAACCTGGACTACATCTCCAGGGACGACATCACGGCGCTCACGAAGGAGGCCTCCGAGATCAGCGGCATCCCGTACGTGACGGAGACCGACGAGAAAGAGGTCACCAGGATCCTCGACGCCTGACGGCGCCGGGCAGTTGACCTCAGAAACACGAAAACCCAACCCGTCCGGGGGCCTGACAACCCCCGACGGGGTCATGTTTTACCAACCCTGGCGCGCGGCCCGTGGCATCGCGGTTTCCGGGGGAAAGGTTAAATCTCATCGACGGTGGTATCGCGGCGTCGGCCGACGGTGCTCAGTGCCCCGCGGCCATGGTCCGGCTGGGGTGAGGGAAGGTCCCAAGACGAGATGAACCCGTGCGAGACCATGAAGAGGCAGGTCGACGCGGTCTCGAA
>JBFXGF010000011.1:0-12461 GCA_050178275.1 Thermoplasmata archaeon
AGATGCGCCAGGTGCTACGGCGACACCCGGGTCATCCCCATACCGCCCTCTGTGTTCACGTATGTCGTATACGTCACGATGGCGGTGTGCTTCGCGCTCCTGTTCCTGTACTCCAGGAACGACGAGCAGCTCTACCTGTACGTGGCCATCTTGTTCGCGTTCGTCATGGCCGGGGCCCAGGTCAAGGAGCTCGTCCGAGGGGAGAAGTACGCCAAGGCCAAGATCAGAGTGACGCAATCAGACACTGGCTCCATGAAGGGCAGGGGCTGGAAGAAGCAGTAGCGTGACCAACAGGCCCGCGCCCTCGTGCTCGCCCAAGCTCTGCGAGGCGGCCCATGTGTCCACTTTCTCGGCCAGCGGCCCCCCGACCTCCACCAGCGTCTCCCACGACCCGTCGCACTCGGAGGACAATCTCAGAACCGGCGACCACGGCTCGCACAGGGCCTCGAGGACGTCGCCACAATAAGACATCAACCCCTCGAGGGAACCCTCGTCTTGACCTTCCAGCGTCATGGCGGCGGCCAGGAACAGGACTTCCGAGAACAGTTCGTGTCCAGAGACCTCGGCCCCGATGTCGTCAAGGGCGAACGCCCTGCCCACGGACGATCCGAGGAACGCCATCAGCAGCGCGTCCGCCTCCGATGGTCCGAGCGCTTCATCCTGGATGTCCTGTGACCGCGTGACGACATGAGTCATCAGCGTCCCGCAGATCACCCCGCAGACCGCGAAGAAGACCATGGCGTCCAGGAGGGCCAACTGGGCGCGCTCGCACCACCTAGGCGTCCCAGACAAGCACCCGCACCTCCAGTATCCCGACGGCGCCGCCGTCGAAGACCGCGTTCATCAACATGCTCTCGGAGCGCGCGAGCAGAGGCTCGCCCTCGCAGCTCCCGACCATGAGGAGGCGCTCGGTCACCGGGTGTACGCTCCATACGGACACCAGGCCATGCGTCCCTTCTGGCAATGCGCGCATCAGGCTGGAGACGTCCGCTTGCCTCACCGCCTCGACCGTCGGGAGGATGTCTACCCCGCGCAGCTCGGCCACCACCGCGGCGACGAGCTGTGACGCCGAACGCTCGAGCTCCTCGCACCATTCATCCTCGGATAGCATCCCGCTCGCCCACGAGGCCGTGCCGGCGACTGACAGCACACCCGCCAGCACGAACGCGAGCACAGGGAGGTCCTCGAAGAACCCCCCTACGGCCACCGTGTCGCCCCTCATACGTGTCTGGACATAAGAGGGGCGGCTTCCGTCGTTCGGCTACATGCAGTCTACGGGCGCCCACACGGTAGAAGAGCCGCGGGCGTCGTGCCGAAGCCGATGACACGCCACAGCGGCAAACCCTCCAAGAAGATGGTGCCCTCCCTGAGCAACGACCGGAAGTGTGAGCACAGGTTCACGGAGGGCGACTCGATGACTCTCGAGGTCGACTGCGGGGACTGCAGCGGCGGGCAGAGCATAGAGAACCCGAAGTGCGCGTCAGGCATCACGAACATACTGGCCCTCGGGGTCATCCCCGACGCGGTCGTGCTGAAGAGGCACATCCATGTAAGATACAGGTCGGACAGGATAACCCGGCTCTGCGAGTCCGCCTCCGCCTTGGCCGCGTTGAGGAGACTCGAGGCCCAGCCGGCGGAACCGTCAGACAGGAGGTGTCGGACATGCCCCGCCAGTAGGCAACGGCTCGCGTCGGAGGTCATCCGCCGAATCCAGGCGGACCCGGTGTCCTTCGGCCCTTCGAGGAAGGCTTTGTCCGACATGCTCGCCTCGGAGTACGCCGCCACTGGGTGTCCGCGGCTGTCGGAGTGCATAGCGCAGGTAGTCGAAGCCGGCCTTCCCAACCGGGGGACTGGCGAGTGACGGCCGCCGCTAAGCCGCCGAGGATAGTCTCATCCGCGGGCGTTCACAACCCGCGCGCACCCCCGCGCAAGGTCGCCCATGTCGTCCTGCCGGACGACAGGAGACCCTGCTTCACCTCGACCTGGCTGGAGAGGGGCGGCGAGGCCGGGAGACGCGTCCTGACGAGCTACGCCGTGAACGGCGTCCCAGTGACCATATCCTCCGCGGACCATGAGACGAACGCCAGGTACGAGGTACATCCACCCGAGTACGAGCTGAGCCCGGCGCTGGTCAAGGTCGTGGCCGAGGTCATCGAAGAGATCACGGCGTCCCCGCCCGAGGGGCTCGACCTCGGTTCCCTGAACGTGCTCAGGCCTTTCATCAAGGCCATGGCGAAGGACATGGTACACCGCAGGCTCGCCCCGAGGAGGTCCGACCCCGTGGGGAGGGGGCTGACCAGGGAGGTGGACTACCTCGCCGAGCTGGTCTCCAAGTACACCGCCGGCTACGGTGTGCTCGAGACCCTCTTCGAGGACCGCGCGGTCCAGGACATATACGTGAACGCGCCCTCCAGCCAGACGCCGGTCCATGTCGTGCTCAGGTCGGATGTCCTCGAGCGCGTCGGACAGAAGTGTCGGACGAACGTGTTCGTCGGCAGGGACGACCTGCAGGGGCTCGTCTCCCGCGTGAAGTTGGAGACCGGCCTGCCGTTCTCAGAGGCCGAGCCCGTGCTTGAGGCGGACATACCCCGCCTCGGGTGCCGAGTGACCCTCGTGGGGCCTCCCGTGAGCGACAGAGGGGTCTCAGTCGCGATCAGGAAGCATTCGACGGACATGTTCACGCTACCGTCGCTCATAGCGAAAGACTCGATCTCCCCGCTACTCGCGAGCTTCCTGTGGGCGTGCGTGCTGGGCAGGAGGGCCGTGCTAATCGCGGGCTCCAGGGGCGCGGGCAAGACCACGCTCCTGGGGGCCATGATGCTCGAGTTCCCGCTCACGCAGAGGATATTGCTGATAGAGGACACCCCGGAGATACCGGTCAAGAGGATGAGGCGGCTCGGGTACGACATCCAGACGCTCAGGTTCGGCTGCGGCGAGGGCGCGAACGAGGTCTCGGCGGAGGACACGCTCCGCGTGTCCTTGCGGATGGGGGAGAGCGCGATAGTCATAGGCGAGGTCCGGGGGTCGGAGGCGAAGGTCCTGTATGAGAGCATGAGGGCGGGGAGCGCGGGCTCCTCGGTCCTGGGGACGATCCACGGCAACTCAGCCTCCGGGGTGCTCGACCGCGCGGTCGAAGACCTCGGCGTCTCGGAGAGAGCGTTCTCGTCAACTGACATCGTCATAGTGATAGGCCTGATCCGCACCCCGGACGGGTCGACCTTCCACAGGAAGGTCGTCGAGGTGGCCGAGGTGCGGCACGAGGACGGGGGGACGGCCTTGGTCACCCTGTTCTCGATGCAGCCAGGGTGCTCGTGCGCCAAGCCCACGGACGCCTTCTCCCCGGAGTCCAAGACGGTCCGGGGGATTGCGGGCGCGCTCGGGGTGCCCCCGGAGCGGGTGCTGGAGATCGTCAGGAGGAGGGCCCACAGCGACCAGACGATGGCGGCCTACGCCTCCGCGCGCCCATTGGCCGGGGAGTCAGGGCAGGACGAGCTTCGCATAGCGTCGAACGAGATGCTGGTGAAGAGGCTGTTCGCCCCCGGGGGCCCTGACGAGGCCCTCTCGGCGTGGGAGGAATGGTATGGAGAGAAGGTCAGACAGGGGTGACCGGGCCTCGTTCGCGCGCGCGTGCCTGGTCTTGGAGCGCGCGGGCCGCCTGTTCGGCATCAACCCGTCCAGGATACTGGCGAAGGCGAAGAGGGGCCCGGGCCCGCTCGCGGACAGGTTGAGCGCGCTCGAGGCCGACCTCGAGCTTGGGGCCATGCGCTGCTCACCGCAGACCGTCATGGCGGCCGCGTCGAGCCTCGGGCTCATGGTCGCTCTGGCCGGGTGCGCCGCGCTCGTCGTGTCGATACCATGCCTCGACACTCCCGCGCTCATGGCAGTCCTGGCCCTGGCCGGGCTCTCGCCACCACTGTGCTATCAGTACGTGCTGACATATCCCGCGGCCGCGGCCAGGAGGCGGGCGTCCGACCTCCTCAAGTCGTCGGCCGACTCCGTCAACCTGATGGTCATGGGAGTCCGGCAGGACGCCTCTCTCCCGAAGGCGATAGAGTTCGCAAGCTCCGGGGGCTCCGTCTTCGCGCACGAGCTCAGGAGGTGTACCTGGGAGGTCGTGACAGGCACGCGCACGAGCTTCGAGGAGGCCGTCCACGCGCTCGGGGGGAGGTGGGAGCGGTTCAGCTCTGAGCTGAAGACGGCGCTGAACGCAATCGTCGTAGCGGCGCACGAGGGGACGGAGGAGGGGAAGCGCAGGTCGCTCGAGCGCGCGAACCGGGCGCTCGTGGCTGGGACGAAGCGGAGGGTGGAGGAGTACGCCCTCTCGCTCTCCACGCCCAGCATGCTCCTGTTCGGGCTCGGCATATTGCTCCCGATCATGGTCGGGTCGTTCATGCCGATGCTCTCGTGGGACATCTGGTCCGGAGGGGCGCTCGACGAGCCCGCCCCATCAGACGACGGACGCGCGTTCGAGACGGCCATGGTGATGGACGTGCTGTTCCCGGTCGTCGCGCTCCTGGTCGCGGTGGACGCGGTCTCACGCAGGCCCGTGGACAGACGAGAGCCGGACGCGGGGAGAGGGCGCGGACATAACGGCGGGGTCGCCGCAGTCGTTGTCGGGGCCGCGGGCTCGGCGTGCGCGTACTACGCGCTCGGGGGCGGGGATCACGCCCCCCTTGTGCTCCTGGCGGGGATGGTGCCAGCGTCGGCCGTGCTCATCATGTCAGGGTCGCGGAGGCGCTCAGGCGCGCAGGCGGCGGAGGACGAGGTCCAGGACCTGCTCTTCAAGGTCGGGGCCAGGATGCTGGACGGGGACAACTTCGAGTCCGCGCTGCACAGGTCCGTGCTCGGGCCAGCTGGGACCGGGCAGTCGTTGGGCCGGAGGCTGTGCCTCAGGGCGTTCGTGATGGGCCAGGGGCTCGATGGGGCGGTGGACTCCGAGGCGCCAGGGGGGCGCGTCAACGCCCTCGAGGCGCTCAAGGTCGTGGGCAGGGCGTCGACCAAGGACGAGGCGGATGCCGGCATGATGGCGATGGACATCGCGACCTATCTCAGGGAGCTTTCCGAGATCGAGTCCACGCTCAAGATGCGGCTGAGGCCAACGATATCCATGATGAGGATGACCGCGCACGTGTTGGGGCCACTCGTACTCGGCGTCACTTTCGCCATATACGTCTCCCTTGGCTCCGTCGCCGGGGGATACGGCGACCCCGGCGTGCCCGAGACCATGCTCCTCGTCCTCGGGCTGTTCCTGGCGGAGATGAACGCGGTCGTGTGCTATTTCGTGTGGGGCATAGAGGGGCGGTCTGACCGACGGGAGCTCTCACGGTCCGTAGGCGCGTGCATGCTGGTGTCCCAGGTCGTGTTCGTCTCCACGGCCGTCCTGTCCACCTGAGGAGGGCCTACTCGCCCGTGGCCGCGACCGCGATCCGCTCCATGTTCCTCTCAAGGAGCGCGAGCTCGCGCGGCTCGAAGGCCCTCGGGTCCACCGGGATTATGAGCCGCGAGCCGCTCTGCGAGATGTGGTCGTTGACCTGGTCGATCGCCCTCAAGACCTTGTTGAAGTCGTTGTTCGAGACCAGGTACTCCAGGCCGTCCAGGAGTATCACGCCGCTGCCGTTGCCCTCGACGAACTTGACCATGGTCTGCGTCAATATCCCAAGGTTGGTCGGGGAGATGACGGCCTCGCCCGCGCGCGTGGCCAGCCAATATATCGGGGTCTTCTCGAGGCCGTACTTCTGCCTCACCAGGTCCGGGTGCTGCCGGGTGACGGCCATGCCGACCGTCTTGTTCCCCCTCTCGTCCGAAGTCGATATGAGGTTCGAGAACGCGTCGAAGCTGACCGAGGGGGGAGCCTCCTCGAAGACGTAGCACCTTCCGGGCGCCAGGACGTACTTGCGGCTGACCCCCAGCCCGTTCTCCCTGATGCTCCTGGTCTTGGGCTTCCTCTTGAGTTGGAACGGGCTCATCTAACCACTCCACGAGGACAGGACGGAGCTGAGCGCGATCTCGTTCGTGGGCTTCAGGAGGAAGTCCTTCGCGCCCGCCTCGAGGCTCTGCCTGATCATCGCCTTGTTGATGACCGAGCTCATGGCTATTATCTTGGCTTTCGGGTCGGCGCTCAATATCTCCTTCGTCAGCTCCACACCGGACCTGCCTGGCAGGACCATGTCCACGAACACTATCTCGGGGTGGTCTCTCGAGTAAGCCTCGAGCGCCTCGTCGAACCCCCCGGCCTCGGACACGTCCTGGTAGCCGGCCCTGAGGAGTAGTTCGGTCATCACCTTCCTGAAAGCCTCGGAATCGTCCACGACCAGAATCCTCACGGAAACGACCTCCTCCCGGCGTTACTATGACCGTTTCGGGTATTAATCGTTGCGTGGCGGGAAGGGTGAGATGGGCAGGCAATCGGTTTCCTGACGCCAGGCCCTTCCGGAACATCGTTCAGGAGCACGGTGTCCTCAAGGGTCGCGTGCAACCAAGGAAGGGACTTACAGGCTACCCATCTCAGGTAATTATTCGAAAGCATCGGTCTTAAGACTTCCTCTCGTCTCCGTGTGGCATCAGGCGGGTGATTGGGTTCGCGACGGAAAAACAATTAAATACTGCCTCAGGCATCCATCATAAAACAGCTTTTGAGACACCGATTTTCGCCGTGGTGTTTGTTCATGACGAGCACTGAAGAAGTAAAGAAGGGCACGACCACAATAGGCCTCGTCTGCAAAGACGGAGTGGTCATGGCTACTGAGAAGAGGGCAACGATGGGCACACTGATCGCCCACAAGACCACACAGAAACTGTTCAAGATCGATGACAACATCGGGCTCACCGTCGCGGGTGTCGTCGGGGACGCGCAGACCCTAGCGAGGTACATCACGGCGGAGGTCGAGCTCTACAAGCTCAAGAGGGGGCAGCCGATGACCGTCAGGTCCGGCGCGACCCTGACCTCGAACATACTGGCCGGGAGCAGGTTCTACCCGTACTGGGTGGGTCTGATCCTGGGCGGCGTCGACAAGGAAGGGGGCCACGTGTACGCCCTCGACATGGTCGGCGGCGCGATACCGGACGACTACGTCACCACGGGCTCGGGCTCGCCGTACGTGTATGGCGTCCTCGAGGACCACTACCAGAAAGACCTCACAGTGAGCGACGGGGTCGACCTGGCGGTGAGAGCGTTGCACGCGGCCATGAAGCGCGACTCCGCCTCTGGCGACGGTTATACCGTCGCCACGATCAGGGCGGACGGGTTCACGTTCGTGGACGACAAAGCGGTACAGAGGCGCTTGGCCAAGTTGAAGCTCACGGCGTGAGGGGCTCGCCGGGCGCTGGGGCGGTGGCAGAACCGCCGACAAAACACTGATTACCATTCAGTTGAGTGAGAACAGATGGGCATAGAGAAAGTTCTAGAAGACGCGAGGGAAGCGGTCAAGAAGACCATACCCTCGAACATAGAAGTGACGGATATCGACTTCGAGGGGCCAGTCATAGTCATCTACACCAAGAACCTCGAGGAATTCTCCAGCAACAACGACCTCGTGAGGCAGCTGGCTCAGACCCTGAGGAGACGGGTGGCCATAAGGCCTGACCCGGCCACGCTCGCGAGCCCGGAGAGCGCCGAGGAGAAGATTCGCAAGATCATCCCCGAAGAGGCGAAGATCACCAACATATACTTCGAGGACGACACGGGCGAGGTCACGATCGAGGCGATATCCCCGGGCCTGGTCATCGGCAAGCACGGGGCCATACTGAACGAGATCAAGAAGGAGATCGGATGGGCCGCGAAGGTCGTCAGGGCCCCTCCGATACCGTCCAAGACCGTCGCGGACATCAGGAGCTACCTGAGGAAGGTCCAGGACGAACGGAAGGAGTTCCTCCGGAAGGTCGGGAAACGGCTGATGCGCCAGCGCCTGAACGAGGAGACCTGGCTGCGGGTGACCGCCCTGGGCGGGTACAGGGAGGTCGGGAGGAGCGCGACGCTCCTTACGACGAGGGAGAGCAAGGTGCTCATAGACTGCGGCGTCGCCGTCTCCGCGGACGAGAACGGGTCCACGCCATACCTGAGCGCCCCCGAGCTCATGCCCCTGGAGTCCCTGGACGCCGTGGTCATAACGCACGCGCACCTGGACCACCACGGGCTTGTGCCAGTCCTGTACAAGTACGGCTACGAGGGACCCGTCTACTGCACTCCACCGACGAGGGACCTCATGTCGCTGCTGCAGCTAGACTTCATCAAGGTGGCCGTGGGCGAGGGCAAGAAGCCCCCGTACGACTCGTCGCACATCAGGGACGTCGTCATGCACTGCATACCGCTCAAGTACGGTGAGACGACCGACATATCACCGGACGTCAGGCTCACGCTCCAGAACGCTGGCCACATCCTCGGTTCGTCCATAGCCCACTTCCATGTAGGGGACGGGCTCTACAACATCGCGTTCACCGGCGACATGAAGTTCGAGAAGTCCTGGCTTTTCAACGCCGCAGTGAACAAGTTCCCGAGGCTGGAGACGCTGGTCATAGAGTCGACCTACGGCGGGTACCACGACATGCAGCCCAGCAGGCAGGAGGCGGGCAACCAGATAAGGGAGGTCGCCCGGGCGACCCTGCAGAGGAAGGGAAAGCTGCTGCTCCCCGTTTTCGCCGTGGGCCGGTCGCAGGAGGTCATGCTGGTCCTCGAGGAGCTCATGAGGAACCACCACATACCCAAGGTCCCGATCTACCTGGACGGCATGATATTCGAGGCCACGGCCATACACACGGCGTACCCGGAGTACCTTAACAGCCAGCTGAGGACCCAGATATTCCAGATGGGCGAGAACCCGTTCCTGTCTGACGTCTTCAAGCGCGTCGACAGCCCGGACATGAGGGAGCGCATCTGCCACGACCCGGAGTCCTGCATCGTGCTCGCGACGAGCGGCATGATGAACGGAGGCCCGGTCGTCGAGTACTTCAAGGCGTGGTGCGACAACCCGCTCAACACCCTGGTGTTCGTGGGATACCAGGGCGACGGGACCATGGGCCGCAAGATCCAGAAGGGCTGGACCGACATCACGATCAACGACAGGGGCAAGCCTGTCACCCTCCACATGAAGATGGACATCGAGACCGTGGACGGGTTCTCCGGACACTCGGACCGGAGGCAGCTCGTGAACTATGTGAGCACTCTCGAGCCGAGGCCCGAGAGGATCATCATCTGTCACGGGGAGGAGTACAAGTGCGGGGAGCTGGCCAGCACCCTGTACAAGAAGTTCGGGATCGAGACGCGGGCCCCCCAGAACCTGGAGACGATCAGGCTCAAGTGACCTTCAGTCCGATATCCTCAACCTGGTGCCTTTCTCGCCTAGCAGCGCGACCCTGCTGTCCTCCCTCTCGGCCAGTATGTCCATCGACAGCCTGGACGCCAGCCTCGAGGAGAACTCCCTGATGGAGTGGTGCGAGGGCATGTTGTCGATCGTCATCCTCGTGCGCGAATCGCCGACGAAGACATATCCTTTGGGCTCCACGAACGTCGGGTCGGCGCGCTCGTCCAGCTTCGCGTACTCGTCCTCCCAGCCGAGGTTCCAGTCCTTCACCAGCGTGTGCCTCACGACGGTCCTCGTGGGCAAGGACCCGAGCAGGTCCAGTGTCTCCATGAGGTTGTCCCACGCGCTGTCGAACTGCGGGACGCACAGGCGCTTGAAGACCTCCCGGTTGGGCGCGGCGACCGTGACGTACAGCTGGCTGGGCATGCACGACAGGTCGGCCAGGGCCCGGGGGACCGAGCCGTTCGTGACCAGGAAGGTCGTCATGCCCCTCCTCTTGCACAGGGCGATGAACTCCCCGAGCTCGGGGTAGAGGGTGGGCTCCCCTGACAACGATATCGCCACCTGGTTCGGCTGCCTGGACTCCTCCCAGAGGCCCGGGTCGCACCTCTCGTCACCCTTGAACCCCGAGACCAAGGATCTCTGCTCCTGTATGCACTGGTCGAGCAGCTCCTCAGGCTCCGGATAGCTCACTCCCTCGAAGCTGGACATCCCATGGAACCGCCAGCAGAACAGGCACCTGAAGTTGCAGATGTTGACCGCCGGCGTCATCTGGAGGCATCTGTGGGTCTTGATCCCGTAGAACTCCTCCTTGTAGCATGGCCTGCCGTATATCAGCTTCTGGCGCATCCAGTGGCACAGTTTCACGGCTCCCGTCTCTCCCACTATGCGGTACTGCTGCTTCTCCAGGTGTTCCCTCGTGCGAGCGTCCAACGGTGATCCCTCAGAAGTCGCCGAGCCCCCTTGCCCGACGGGATGGCTTCGGCTTCGCGGCCCTGGACGACCCGTCCCCTTTCGCCGCGCGTACGCGCGCCACGACGGCCGCGACCTCGCGTGAGTCGGGCTCGCATCCGAGGAGGTGGGCGACGTCTCCTTCGTCCAGCTCCGCGTCGACCGCGAGCTTGTCCAGTATGGCCCTCTCCCGCCTCACCAGCAAGATGAGGGACGGCAGGACCGAGTCGTTGAAGCTCTTCCCGGATGTGTGGAATTGAGGCGAGAGCTTCTCCTTCAGGGACCTCCTGGCCGCCGTCGCCCCCTTCGCTCGCGACAGCACGATGAATTGGCTGGGGATCCTGTACTCTCCCGCATGCCGGCGTCGGCCGCGCCTGCGGGATATGGCGACCCCGCCCGTCATCAGCGTGCGAGCGTATGACCAGAAGCCATAGTAGTGGAACCTCCGGGTCCTGCCCAGGTAGACGTCGGCCCTCGAGAGGGCGTCGAACGCTTCCGCCAGATCCCCCGAGTCCGTCATCTCCATGGCAATGCCGTCCTCGATCCACTTCTCCAGCTCGTCAGGCGTCTTGTCGAGACCGTCCGTAGCCTCCTTCGCGGCCTTCACCGTGGTTGCGCCGAACATGGCACCCAGCGACTCAGAGAGCGCTCTCTCCTGGTTCCTGTCGGATAGGACCGACGTGTCCGCCGAAACGACCTCGCTCCTCCCCTCCACCAGCATTTGCAGGTCATTAACGGCCGCCCTTAGGTCTCCCGAAGCGTTGTCGGCTATGCTCCCCAGGGGCTCTTGCCCCATGGCGACACCCTCAGCGCTGGCTATCCGGGTCAGGACCGCGACTATCACGCGTTTGTCCAGGCGCCTGAAGACCGCGGACTCGGAGAGCGACCTGAGAGCTGACGCCTTCCTCGTCAACTCGTAGTAGTCGTTGACAATGAGGATGACAGGCTGGCTAGACGCCTTGATGACCTCGACTATGGCCTTCGCGCCGCCGTAGTCCTCGCGGCCGAAAAGGTTGTCCGCCTCGTCGAGGATTATGAGCTTCATATTGCCCTGTGCGGTCGACTTGAACTCCCCGTCGAGCGTGAGGGTCTGGGACATCGCTCCCTGGCCCGCGACGCGCTTGATCGACTCGGCGTTCCTGTGGTCCGACGCGTTCATCTCGACTATGTCCCAGCCGAGGTCGTTGGCCAGCGCCAGCGCCGAGCTGGTCTTCCCTATCCCGGGCTCGCCCATCAACACGAAGGCCTTCTTACGCGGGATGCCTCTGGACCATGACTCCGCCCAGCGCTTCATGCTGCGAACGGCGTTCTCGTTGCCCACGACGTCAGCGAGGGTCTTGGGCCTGTACTTCTCAGTCCACTCCTCAGGCATCTCGACCGCGCGATAGGGCATCAAGGAATATGAACTAATCCCGCAGGGTCGGCGAAAATGTGCCTTGCCCCGGGCGCGCGGGGGTGTGTTCAGCACATACATTTACAAATAATGGCAGAAGATGTTTCAAGACAAATAGTTTAGTAGACACCTATACATCACTCGAGATGACGAAGGAGCTCGAGTGGTTCGAGTGCACGGAGATATCCTCCTCATCCCGTACAGTCCCGGACCTCTCTGGCTCATCGGACTCCGCCATGCCTGGGAGCGGGTGTTTCGAGTACTGCTCCTTCCGGTCGTCGATGTCCATTGTGAGATATATGGCCGTGACCTCGATGCTCGAGTGCCCCAGGTTCTGCTGCAGGGTCCTCAGGTCGATGCCAGACTTCAGCGCTTGGACCGCGTGCGTGTGCCTGAGCACGTGCGGATGGCGCGTGTCTGGCTCGATCCCGACCTTCCCCGCGTAGTTGGAAACCAGGCGCTCAATCTGACGCCTGGAGAGCGGGCCGCGCTTGTTGGAGACGAAGAGCGGATCCTTCCTGTTCTTCCTCGTGCCAATGTAATCGTGGAGCATCGTCTTGGTCCAGCTGTTGACGATTGGGACCTTGCGCCCTTCCTCGTGCCTCTTCGCTCTCTGAATTGTGATCTCGCTCGACTCGAGGTCCTCGTCACCGATTGTCAAGGACGCTAGCTCGCCGACCCTCATCCCCGTCTCGTACATGAGTTTGATGATCAGACGGTCTCGCATCCGCCTAGGAGCTTCGAGCAAAGCCTTTAGCTCGTCCTCCTTGTGATACTTTCTCATGGTAGGTTCCCATCCCTTACCTGTTGGACGATTGTCC
>JBFXGF010000012.1:0-12439 GCA_050178275.1 Thermoplasmata archaeon
GAACCAGGCGTACAAGCTCGACAGGGAGGACGGCGTCGTGGACCTCCCGATAAGGGCAGGCCTGCACGTCCGACTGAGGCTCGTGGTGAGCCGATACCACCGCAGGTACCTCGACGACCCCTCCCTGTCCCTCGGATCCCTCACGCTCCTCCCGGACAGGGTGGTCATAGCCTTCAGGAAGGGGGCCCCGAGACCGTACGGACCGGAGGCGGTCCTCTCCCTCGACACGAACGAGAGGAGCATGGACGGGGTGCTCGCCAGCGGGGAGCGCGTCACGCCCGTCAAGGCTGACTACTCGGACGTCGCCGAAATCCAGGCCAGGCATCACGACAGGCGCAGGAGGCTCCAGAGGAAGAAGGCCCACGACAGGCGCACATCGAGGCGCCTGGGCAGGCGCGAGGGCAGGAGGGAGCACAACCGGGTCGAGCACCGGATGCACCAAGTGGCGGACGCCGTGCTGAGGTTCGCCGAGGAGAGGAAGGCGGCCATAGTGCTGGAGGACCTGCGGGGCGCCCCCAGGCGAGGCAGGGGCAAGGCGCTCAACAGGCGCCTGAGCTCATGGCCCCGGAGGAAGCTCCACCAAATCATCGAGTACAAGGCGGAGTGGAGAGGGGTCCCCGTCGTCAAGGTGGACCCGAGATACAGCAGCAGGACGTGCCCGGTGTGTGGGAAGATCCAGTATTCCCGAATGGGCGCGGTGTTCGAGTGCTCTTGCGGGTGGCGCCTGGACAGGCACATCAACGCGAGCCTGAACCTGCTGCGGACAGCCGCTTCCGCGGGGTTGGAGGCGGCAGGGGGCCTACGGTTCGGCCCCGGCGCGTCGCAGCATGACGTGATGATGGTCCTCTACGACCCCGAGAGGGGCGCACGGCCGGAGCCGAATGCGACGAGTTGCTCGATGACGGTGGCTGCCTGAGAGGGCACCACCCGCTAGTGCAACAGAACCTCGCGGCGTACATTCCAGGAGCGACCGTCAAGGTATTAGACGGGAAACGGTATACACGGCCCGCGATACCATGTATGTAGTCGGTGGGTCTGCGTCCCGGAAGCTGGCCGGGGAACTGGCCAGGGTCATGAAGGCCAAGCTCGCGAAGGTCGAGGTCAAGAGGTTCCCCGATGACGAGTGCTACGTCCGCGTGGATGAGGACCTCGAAGGCGAGGAGGTCCTCCTGGTGCAGACGACCTGGCCCGACAAGAACATCATCGAGCTCTTCCTGCTACAGGACGCGATCAGGGAGTTCGAGGTGTCATCGCTCACGACCGTCGTGCCCTACTTCGGGTATGCGAGGCAGGACAAGCAGTTCAAGCCTGGAGAGCCGATAAGCGCTCGTGCGCTCGCACGCCTGATACAGGAGCAGACGGACGCATTCATCACCGTCGATATACACGCTCCCTCAGTGATAGACTGGTTCAGCGAGGTGTCCGCACACAACGCGTACGCGTACCCGGAGATAGGCAAGTTCCTGAAGGGGAAGGGCGTGGAGATGGTCCTGTCGCCCGACGAGGGCAGATGGGACAACGCGAGGAGGATCGCGGATGTCATGAACTGCGAGGCCGACTTCCTCGTCAAGGAGCGCTTGGACGGGGAGACGGTCACGATGACCCCGAAGTCGCTCGACGTGAAGGGGAAGAAGGTGGCCATCGTGGACGACATCATATCCACGGGCGGCACCATAGTGAAGGCCGCGGAGCAGCTGAGGAAGCACGGGGCGGCCCACATCACGGCCGCGTGCACGCACGGGGTGTTCGCGAGGGACGCCCTCACGAGGCTCGAGGCGTGCTGCGACGATATTTATTCGACTGACACGATAGAGAACTCCACGACGGCGATATCCGTCGCCCCCCGGATAGCCAGGGCGACGATGGAGTAGGTCTACAAAAACTACATATTCCCCTCCAGGGTTCTCGGGGCTGGCATCATGAAGAAGGCGGAAGACTTCAGCGAGTGGTACAACGAGATAGTCGAGAAGGCGAACCTGACGGACAAGAGGTACCCGATCAAGGGCATGAACGTCTGGACGCCCTACGGCTGGAAGATCATGCAGGCAATCGACTCCCACATAAGGCAGGAGTTCGACTCGACGAACCACCAGGAGGTCTGCTTCCCGCTCCTCATCCCTGAGGACCAGTTCGCGAAGGAGAAGGAGCACATCAAGGGCTTCGACGCGGAGGTCTTCTGGGTCACGCACGCCGGCCTGAACCCGCTGGACGTCAAGCTGCTCCTGAGGCCGACCAGCGAAACGGCCATGTACCCGATGTTCTCCATCTGGGTCAGGTCGCACGCCGACCTGCCGCTCAAGACTTACCAGATAGTGAACACCTTCAGGTACGAGACGAAGCAGACGCGCGCGTTCATCAGGGTCAGGGAGATACATTTCTTCGAGTCGCACACGTGCCACGCGGACCTCGAGGACGCCGAGAGGCAGGTCAGGGAGGACTACGAGATCATGGCCCGCCTGTCGAAGAAGCTGTGCATACCGTACAAGCTCCTCAAGCGCACCGACTGGGACAAGTTCCCCGGGGCGTTCTACACCGTCGGGATAGACACGCTCCTGCCTTCGGGCAGGAGCCTGCAGCTGGGCTCTATCCACCAGTACAAGGACAACTTCTCGAAGCCGTACGACATAAAGTACGAGGACCAGGACGGCCAGCACAAGTACGCCCACCAGACCACCTACGGCATGAGCGAGAGGCTGGTCGGGGCCGTCGTCGCCCTGCACGGTGACGACAAGGGGCTGGTGCTCCCGCCGGACATCGCGACCATGCAGGTCGTCATCATACCGGTCCTGGCCAAGGGGGCCGTGGAGGAGGTCACCGAGGAGGCGCGCGCGCTGCACGCGGAGCTCAGGGACGCGGGCATCAGGGCGCACATCGACGAGCGGGACCTCAGGCCGGGGGCGAAGTACTATGACTGGGAGCTCAAGGGCGTGCCCCTCAGGCTCGAGCTCGGGCTCCGGGACATGGAGAAGCAACAGGTCACATTCGTCAGGAGGGACTCGGGCGACAAGTCGCTGCACCCGAGGACGCATGTCGTCGACGAGGTCAAGAAGACGCTCTCGGACATGGCCAGGGACATGCTCGACCTCGCGAGGAAGGAGATGGAGGCCAACACCATCACGGTCGAGACGCTCGACAACCTCCCCGCGAAGATGATAAGGACCGGATGGTGCGGCGGCGAGGACTGCGGGCGCGAGATCGAGACGAGGTCCAACAAGAACATCCTGGGGACGCCAATCGACGGCGAGAAGTTCGAGGGCGTCTGCGTCATCTGCGGGAAACCCACCGACAAACCCGTGTACCTCGCGGACGCGATGTAGGCGTCACTGCGCCTGGGCACTCTTCTTCCTATAGAGAAGCGTTCCGATGACCCCGAAGGCGACCATCGGCATGCAGACGGCGTATATGGCGATGTTGCCCTTCGTGAACGGATACCAGGTGCCGTACAGCATCCCCCATATCCAGTACACGGCTATACCCCCTATGAGCAGGAGCGCGTAGAACGTGAACGCGGCCTTTCTCTGGAACTCGGCTCCCTCGGGCTCCGCCATCTACGCGCCCAATGGATTGGCTATATAAATTGCTTTGCCTGGGCTCCGGCGAGGACTAGCACACGGTCGGGGACAGAAATATCCCGTACTGACCGCATTACCCGTCATAACCATGGCAGATGGTCACCGTAAGACTGACGAGGAATGGATGGAGGTGCTCCCACGCGAACGGTACCAGGTCCTGCGGATGAGGGGGACCGAAAGGGCGTTCACGGGTAAGCTGCTGCACAACAAGGACAAGGGGGTCTATGTGTGCGCGGGTTGCGGCGCCGAGCTGTTCCGGTCCGATGACAAGTACGACTCCGGGAGCGGCTGGCCCAGCTTCTTCGCCCCGACCTCGGACGACCGCGTCGAGGAGCGTCGGGACGTGTCCCACGGCATGGAACGGACGGAGATCGTCTGCGCGAGGTGCGGGGGCCACCTAGGGCACGTTTTCGACGACGGGCCGAGGCCCACGGGCCGAAGGTACTGCGTCAACTCGCTCTCGCTCGACTTCGACAGGAGAGAATAGTGGGGTTTCCGGGACCAGCGGCCGATTTTGGCCAGCGTGTCATCCCGGCGGGGACGAGGTACCTATCTTCAGGAACTCCTCCTCGTCCTTCAGGGCCTGCTCGAATATCTCGAAGCCCTTCTCGAGCTGCGCCTTGGAGATGCACAGCGGCGGGGCGATCCTGAACACGTTGCCGTAGAAGCCGGACGTGATGGTCATCAGGCCCGACCTCCAGCACTTGCCCTGGATGTTCGTCGCCTCGTGCGGCTCCTTCGTGTACTGGTTCTTGACCAGCTCCACGCCGATCATCAGGCCCTTGCCCCTCACATCGCCTATGATCTCCCTGCGCTGCTGTATCTCCTTCAGGAGCTTCATCGCGTAGTCGCCGAGCTTCGCCGCCCTGTCGGTGAGGTTCTCGTCGATGATCGCCTGCACGTGCGCGAGGCCGGCGGCCATCGTTATCGCGTTGCCGCCGAAGGTGGACGAGTGGGACCCTGGCCTCCACTTCCTCATGATGTCGTGCTTCGCTATGATCGCACCGAGCGGCACGCCGCCCCCGAGCGCCTTGCCCATCACGAGAATGTCCGGAACGGTGTTGAAGTGCTCGCATGCGAACATCTTGCCCGTCCTGCCGAAGCCCGTCTGGACCTCGTCCATGACGAGGAGCGCGCCCTGGTTCTCGCAGATCTTCTTGAGCCTCGGGAGGAACTCCTTCGGCGGGACGACGTAGCCGCCCTCGCCCTGGATCGGCTCGACGAATATCGAGGCAATCTGGTTGCTCGTGCCGCCCATGGTCAGGACCTGGTTCTCCAGGTAGTCCATGCACCACATGCCGCACTCGGGGTAGCTCTGCTTGAACGAGCACCTGTAGCAGTACGCGAACGGCGTGAACACGATGCCCGGGGCCATGGGCCCGTAGCTGTACCTGAGCTTCAGCTTGCTCGTGAGCGCCAGGCCCGCTCCGACCCTGCCGTGGTACGAGCCGAAGAACGCGACATGCTCGTTCCTCTTCGTGTGGTACCTGGATAGCTTGAAGGCCGCCTCGACCGCCTCGGCGCCGCTGTTGCCGAAGAACGTCCCCTTGAGGGCCTTGTTCGGCGAGATCTCCGACAGCAGCTTGGCGAAGTGGGCCTCCTTGTCGAAGTAGGCGTCGTTGGCCATGGAGTGTATGAGCTTCGCGGCCTGGTCCTGTATCGCCTTGGACACCTTGTAGTGGGTCCAACCAGCGTTCTGCACGGCGATGCCGGACGAGAAGTCGAGGAGGACGTTGCCGTCGGCGTCCATGACTGACGCGCCTGAGGCCTTGTCTATGGTGAACGTGAAGCACCTGTCGTAGGCGTACGACACATAATCCCTGTCGATCTTGATTATCTCCTTGCTCTTCGGTCCGGGCGCCCTCACGATGATCTTGGGGGCGTCCCTCGCCCACGGAGCGACCCAGTCGGGGAGCGGGAACTCCTCGTCCTGGGGCTTGGTCTTCTCCTCTCCTTCGATAGGCTTGTTCTGTTTGAGTGGCTCTGCGACCGACTCGTTCTCCACCATCTCACTCATCCCTCACTCCTCCTTGGAGGGTTCATACGTCAACGCGCCCGTCTTGCACGCGGCCACGCACTTCGGCTCGCCGAGGCACAGGTCGCACATGTAAGCGGTCTCTATCCCGAACTCGCCCTCGAAGAACACGGCCTCGTAAGGACACCTCGGGATGCAGGCCATGCACGCGAAGCACCTGTGCTCGTCCAGGGTCCAGTACTTCTTATCCTCGTGGAACTCGAGAAGGGCCGATGGGCATACCTCGCTCGGAGGGCACGTCTCGCAGTGAAGGCAAACGGTTGCCTTGTACTTGTCCCCGGCCTTGGAGATCTTGATCCGGGATTTTCCAACGGCGACGCTAGACTTGTGCGATTCTATGCATGCCTTCTCGCACTCCATGCAGCCGTTGCACTTGTCGGGACTGAAGACTACTCCGAATTTCTTTTTTGCAGAGCCCATCACTGTTCCTCCTGAGTTGCCACACCGTACTAAATGTCATGGTGTGTCGAGCCAGGGAGACTTCGATCCTGCACTTCCGGGTAAGTTGCTGATACCATATATATCCTTGGAGAGCGGGGTATTTGTATGTTTTCTTCTTACAAATCGCAGTCCCACTTTATGAAATGTTTTCAATCAAATGGGGATATAGGTTGAAAGTTTCACAATCCGACGGCCGGGATTGACAACCTTACGATGACAGCAAAAGAGAGGGTGAAAAGGGGTCGAAAAGAAGTTTTGTATATTATTCCGAAGATAATATAGCGAGGGCCCACCCTCGTGCGCGCGTTGCGCATCACGCCGCATTCTCGGGCATTCAACTCAGGTCGGGGAGCTTCGCCGCGATCTCCCCCAGACCCGCCTCCTGCAGCGCGGCCTTGGTGGGCCTCCCCTGGTCGTCCCAGCCCCAGAGCGCGTAGTACTCCGAGAGCATCTTCTCGAACGACTCCTTGGGCACGGCCTTCCCGGCGGCCTTCCCGCTCGGGAGCGGCTCGCTGGCCATCCGCTCGGGCAGGGTATCGTCCTTCCTCGCGAAGCCCTCCCTGTAGTTGAAGGCGCGGGTCAGGTTCCATATCCTGCGGCCAGTCTTCCTCAGCTCATCCTCGCTGGACGGGTAGCCCGTCGCTACGGAGTAGTACTTCGCCATGTTGGGGAAGTTGACCCCGTAGAAGTCACAGAATATGAAGCTCCACTTCACGCTCGTTCTCGTCTGGTCCTCGACGCAGGTAGCTGCCTTCCCCTCGGTGCTCCACGGGTCCGCCGAGCCGTAGGCGTCCGTCGCCACCGGCCAGGCCCTCAGGTGGCACGCGCCCCTGTCGGAGGTCGCGTACGCCAGCGCCATGCCGATCGTCCCGCGCGGGTCGTAGGCGGGGTACTCGAGCCCCTTCACGTGCATGACCATGCCGTCCGCTCCGTGGCCGATCTTCCTCCCGGCGCGCAACGCGCCCTCAGCCAGAAGGTCGCCCACGCCCTTCCTCTCGGCGATCATCGCGGGCATCTTCGCGTACGCCTCCTCGTTGCCGAACCTCAGGTCGAGGCCGTTGACATCGTCCTTGGACAGGACGCCCTTCTCGAACAGGTCCATCGCGAGCGCGACGGCGTTCCCGGTCGATATCGAGTCGAGCCCGTGCCTGTCGCAGTCCTCGACGAACTTGATGACCGCCTCGACGTTCTTGATGCCGCAGTTGGAGCCGCATAGCCCGAGGGTCTCGTACTCCGGGCCCTCGGTGGCCGCGCCGCTGAACAATCCTGCCCTGACCTTTGACCAGCTCCCGCAGGCCAGGGCGCAGTCGAAGCACGCCCTCTTCCGAACCAGGACCCTGGTCTTGATGGACTCGGAGTTGATGCCTTCGTGGCCTTCGAACACGCCTTCGTGCCAGTTCCTGGTCGGCAGGATGCCCGCGTCGTTGCTCATCTCCACCAGGACCGGGGTGCCGTCGGTGATCATCCCCGAGTGGTCCGGGTTGTCCACCACGTCGGTCTTGATCATCTCCTTCACCAGTGGCAGGAGCGAGTCCATGTCGTTGACCTCGACGCCGAGGGTTCCCCTGGCCGCGACCGCCTTGAGGTTCTTCGCGCCGAAGGCGGCCCCCGTGCCTCCCCTGCCAGCGTTCCTGGTCAGGTCGCTGGTCACGCTCGATATGAGGCTGAGGTTCTCGCCGGCCACCCCGATGGACGCGACCCGAGCCGTCTTCTCCCCGGTCTCCTTGCGGATCAGCTCCTCTGTCCTGTATGTGTCCTTGCCCCAGATGTTCTTCGCGTCCCTGATCTCGGCCTTGCCGTCGTTGAGCCACAGGTACACCGGCTTCTTGGCCCTGCCCTTGATGATGACGCCATCGAACCCCGCGTACTTCATCTCCGGGCCGAAGAAACCCCCGGCGTAGCTGTCGAGGAACGTCCCGGTCAAGGGCGACTTGGTCACGATGACGTACCGGCTCGTGAGCGGGACCAGGGTCCCGACCAGCGGCCCGGTCCATATGGAGAGCACGTTCTCGGGTGACAGCGGGTCCACCCCGGGCTCGAGCTCCTCAAACAGGTACCTGGCGCCGAGCCCCTTTCCACCTATGAACTGCCTCGCCCATTCCTTGTTGAGAGGCTCGGTGGATATCTTCTCGGAGCCGAGGTCGACCCTGAGGACCTTGCCGGTGTATCCGTCAGCGGCCATCTCAGTCACCCCACTTCAGGACGCCCTTCGGGCAGACGGCGACGCACTGCGGGTCGCCACCGCACAGGTCGCACTTGATGGAATATGAGCCGGATGGGTCGAGCCAACAGCCGTTGTACGGGCACGCGTCCACGCACGCGCCGCATGCGGTGCACGCCTCCCTGTCGACGAAGTAAATGCCCAGCTTCTCGTCGAGCTTGATGGCCTCGACAGGGCACGCCTCCACGCAAGGGTGCTCGTCGCAGTGTATGCAGTGGTTGATCTTGAACTCGCCAGGCTCCGGGAAGACGTCCTCGACATTTATCCTGGACTCGCTCGGGTTGAACTTCCCGACGTGGGACGCCGAACACACGAGCATACACATCTGACAGCCAGTGCACTTGCTGAGGTCTGCTTTCAGGCCTTTGCTCACCGATTTCATCCTCCTAAGACCGAGTTCCCCCTGAGATTGCCTGTGGGTTCGCCCAGACCCTCCCAGGGACTCGTCCCGTGAATGCCCGTACCGTATTTAGTAGTTGTTGGTTTTCGCGCCGAGCCAGACATCTCTTGCGATATGCTCTCAGAGGCACTTCGAGGCACTGGATAGAATGAAATCATAATAATATATATTTCAACACATTTTTAGTCGTCCGGGGACGGGAGGCCGCGGCCCGTCATTCAAAAGTTAGTTATACACTCGATGGCCGTGACTCTGGCGCCATGATCACCGAGGGCACTAGGCTTATGTTGGTCGACAGTGACGGCCGCAAGTTCCCCGTCGTCGCGAAGAGAGGCATGATCGAGGTGCGCAGGCTCGGCGTGATGGACGGCGACAAGTTGTGCGACCTGTCCCTCGGCGACCGGCTCGAAGTGGGCGGACGCGCATTCATCGTCCTCAGGCCCAGCCTCAACGACCTCCTCTCCGTGATGGAGAGGAGGGCCCAGATCATCACGGCGAAGGACAGCTTCCTCATACCCTCCCACCTCGACCTAGGGTGCGGGAGCAGGGTGTTGGAGGCGGGCGTCGGTTCCGGGGCGCTCACGATGGTCCTCCTGAAGGCCGTCGCCCCCGAGGGGACGGTGTTCTCGTACGAGCTCAGGGCGGACCACGCCGATGTCGCTCGCAGGAACGTGGAGATGTCAGGGTACGGGGCGTGCTGGGAGCCGCGCCTGGGGGATGTGTGCAAGGAGGAGCTGCCGGGGGATCTGGACGCCGTCGCGCTCGACATGCCCAACCCGTGGGACGCGCTGGCCAACGCGGTCAAGGCCCTCAGGGCGGGCGGGCACATCTGCTGCTACGTCCCGAACGCGAACCAGCTGGAGCAGCTGGTCAAGGCGATGAGGGGCTCGGGACTCGCGGAGGTCTACTCCTTCGAGACCATCCAGAGGGAGATGGTCGTCCACGAGGGTGGCGTGAGGCCCAGCTTCGAGACGCTCGGGCACACCGGATATCTCGCGTTCGGAAGGAAGATGTGACCGGACCGACGGTCATCGGACGTGGCACGATGGTAACTCGTCGCGCGCGTGCGCCATGGCGTCCCTTAAGTCTAAGTACCGCTCGGGTGATGACCTGACGGTGAGCAAGAGATGGTTGTTGCTGAAGTCAGGGTCGAGCTCAAGAAAGGCGTGGCCGACCCTGAGGGTAAGAACACTCTCAAGGCACTCGAGCTGCTGGGCTTTGAAGGCGTCGAGGACGTGAAGACCGTCAAGGTGTTCGAGATCGAGATGGTTGGGGACGCGGGGGAGGCTAAGGCGAAGGTCCAGGAGATGTGCGAGAGGCTCCTCGCCAACCCCGTCATACACAACTACTCTGTCAGGCTGAAGTGAGGGACACGATGTCTGCAGACAAGCTCTACTCGAGACGGGCGACGCCGTTCGAGCTCATGGACATCGACCTCGCGTCCGCGACCGACTCGGAGATCATGGAGATCAGCCGCGAGAGCGGCACCGGGCTGTCGCTCGAGGAGATGCATCGCATCAGGGACCACTTCTCCACCAAGGGCAGGAGCCCGACGGACGTCGAGCTCCAGTCGATAGGGCAGGCGTGGAGCGAGCACTGCTGCTACAAGAGCTCGAAGGTCTTCCTGAAGGAGTACGTCTTCGGGATCAACACGAGACAGGTGATAGACCGCGGGGACGCCGGGGTCATGGAGTTCGACCGGGACCACGCCTACGCGCTCCGGATCGAGAGCCACAACCACCCCAGCGCGGTCGAGCCTTACGGAGGCGCCGCGACGGGCATAGGCGGGATCATCAGGGACGTGCTCTGCATGGGCGCCCAGCCGATCGCGCTCGTCGACCCCCTGTACTTCGGCCCTCTGGACTTCCCGTTCAAGAGACTGCCGCGTGGCATCAAGCATCCCAAATACCTCTTCGGCGGGATAGTGGCGGGCATCAGGGACTACGGCAACAGGGTGGGCCTGCCCACGGTGTCCGGCGGCGTGTGGTTCGACGAGAGCTATGTGGGCAACTGCCTCGTCAACGTCGGATGCATCGGGATAGCCGACAAGAAGGACCTCAGACGGAACGCGGTCAAGGGACCGGGGGACGTGCTGGTGCTGGTCGGCGGAAGGACCGGAAGGGACGGCATCCACGGGGTCACGTTCGCGTCGGCCGTGCTCACGAAGGAGAGCGAGAAGGAGTCCAGGGGCGCCGTGCAGCTCGGGGACCCCATCATGAAGGAACCAGTCATACACGCCGTGCTCGAGGCGAACGGGAAGGGCCTCGTCAACGGCATGAAGGACCTGGGAGGCGGAGGGCTGTCGTGCGTCGTCGGCGAGATAGCCCTCGCGGGAGGCTGCGGCGCCGAGGTCGACCTCTCCAAGGTGCCGCTCAAGGAGGAGGGCCTGGCGCCCTGGGAGATCTGGGTCTCGGAGTCCCAGGAGAGGATGATGCTGTCAGTGTCACCGAAGAACGTCGACGAGGTGCTCCACGTCTTCAAGCTCTGGGATGTGCCCGCGACCACCGTCGGCAAGGTCATCCCCGAGAAGGTCGTTAGACTGTTCTTCCAGGGCGAGAAGGTGTTCGACCTCGAGCTCGAGTTCCTCACGGCCGGCCCGCTCTACTGCAGGCCGTGCAGCGCGGAGAGGTCCTCGAGGAGCAAGCGCGAGAGGCACCCGAAGGCGAAGGCCAGGTACGACAAGGAGCTCCTGAGGCTGCTCGCGAGCCCGAACATATGCAACAAGGACTGGATCATAAGGCAGTACGACCACGAGGTCAGGGGCGCCACCGTCATCAAGCCGCTCCACGGGAAGCTGGGGCACTGGAGCCACGGGGACGCGGCCGTGCTCAAGCCCGTCGAGGAGTCGTTCAGGGGCCTCGCGGTCGCCACGGCGTCCAACCCCTTCGCGGTCGGCGCGGACCCGTACCGCGGGGGCAAGACCTGCGTGGACGAGGTGTGCAGGAACCTCGCGGCCGTCGGGGCGAGGCCGCACTCGATGACGGACTGCCTCAACTTCGGCAACCCCGAGAAGCCGGACAGGCTGTGGACGTTCAGGGAGGCCGTCAAGGGGATAGGCGAGGTCGCGAAGGCCCTGGGCATCCCGATGCCGTCAGGCAATGTCAGCTTCTACAACGAGGCGCCGTCCGGGGCGGTGCTCCCGACACCCACCATACTCGGGTGCGGCATCGTGAGGGACGTGAGGAAGTGCGTCACATCCGACCTCAAGGGCGAGGGCAACACGCTCGCCCTGATCGGCGCCACGGGCCCCGAGATGGGCGCGTCCGCCTACTACCGCATGACAAAGTCGTTCTCATCGAAGGTCCCGGACGTGAACATACCCGCGCTCAAGGCGGGCATGGACGTCGTGGTCGGGGGGATAGAGCGCGGCGCGGTCGTCTCGTGCCATGACGTGTCCGACGGGGGGATAGCGACCGCTCTCGCGGAGATGTGCATAGGCGGGGACGTGGGCGCGGACGTCGACCTGTCCAAGACCGGCAAGCTCAGGGCGGACGCCAGACTGTTCTCCGAGAGCAACAGCAGGTGGGTCGTCGAGCTGAGGAAGGGCAAGGAGAAGCTGATGCCGAAGGACAGGAAGGCGCGCATGGTCAGGATAGGCACCGTGGGCGGGGACAGCCTGCGGATCTTCTCGGGCAGACTGCTGATAGACACGGACACCGACAGGCTCGCTAAGAGCTTCGACGAGACGCTCTGGAGGCTGCTCTGATGAAGATCAGCAAGGTCAAGGTGTGCGTGCTCAGGATCGAGGGTACGAACTGCGAGGAGGAGTC
>JBFXGF010000013.1:0-12221 GCA_050178275.1 Thermoplasmata archaeon
CGCGTACAAGATGTCCCGGTCGCTCCTGGCCTGACCCGCGCGGTCAACCGTACCCGCGCTTGTCGTCGTGGACGTGTTGGTTCCAGTAGTGGTACGGGGACGATTCCTTCTCGGAGACGCTGATGTCCTTCGCCATCCCGCCCATGTAGCTCCCGTACCGCTCCTTGATCTGCTCCTCGACGGGCCGGGCGGTCTTCATGGCGTCCTTTATGTGTCGCGCCTCGATGCGCGTGGCCTTCTCGCCAGTCGCCAGGTCCCCCGCCGCCCTGATGAGCCCGCCTAGCTCCCTCAGGCGGAGGGTGAGCGACTTGTCCTTGTTGTCGACGGTCTTGGCCCTCTTGTGCGCCTCCTCGATTATGAGCCCGACGGCATCCCGGGTCGCGTGCGGAATCTTGCCGTCCATCACGATCTCCTGGGCCACGAACTGGACGAGCTTCGCCCGGTTCGCGGGCGTGTCGGGCATGACCGTCTCCACCAGGACCTCGTACCCGCCCCCGTTTATCCTGGACCTCAGGGGCGAGAGTATCGACGGGAGGTCCTGTATGTTGCACGCCCCGACGAATATGAACTCGCACGGCACGTTGTCGACCCGGACGCTCGCGCCCGCGCTCTGAGGGTTCCTGCCGGTGATCGGGAACCTCTTCTCCTGCATGGCCGTGAGTATGAACCGCTGCATGTGCCCCAGGTGCGGGAGCTCGTCGACGAACAGGACACCCTGGTGGGCGCTGTGTATCGCCCCCGCGATCACCCTGTCGTACGGCTGCGTCCCGAGCTGCGGGTGGCCGCCGTAGGGGTCGTGCCGCACGTCCCCCAGGAGCTCGGTCTCGCTCGCGCCCGTCGCGAGCACGAACGGGTTCCTCCTGAGCGGGACGATGACCTTCCTCGGACTCTCCTTCTCGAACTCGCGCCTCTTCTCGAGCGCCGCCTGGTCGAGGACCCCTATCATGTCGCCGGCGCGCTCGAACACGACGACCTCCTCCTTGCCGAACCTCTTCCTGGTGGTCGTGACGCGCTCCCTGCCGGCCATCTGGCCCATCGTGACCTCCATCAGCCCGCCGAGGATGTCCCCGAACGGGTTGTTGGTGGACGACCTCACCTGGGCGAACTTCGCGTGCGAGCAGTTGGGGCAGAAGTTCTCCTTGGGCGAGGAGTACGCCCCGCAGCTGGAGCACCTGTACCCGAGCCTCTCGGCGACGTTCACGGGGGCCTCCTTGGGGTCTATGAACTCCCCCTCGGCGAACCCCCTGGACTTGTGCTCCTTGTCGACCTCGTCCTCGGTCTTCATCTCGACCATGGGCCTCTCGGGGTTCTCGGGGTTGTGCACGACCCGGATCTCCTCCGTGGGCCTGGACAGGTGCAGCGCCAGGGCCTGCGCTATCATCGACTTACCAGTGCCTGGAGGGCCCACCAGGAGCAGGTGCCTCCTCTGCGAGGCCGCTATCCTCGCCAGGCGCACGGCCTCCTCCTGGCCTATGACCCTCTGGAGCGGGTCCGAGGCTATCTGGACATCCTCCGTGGTCTCGATGTCTTCCAGCGGCCTCGGCCCATGTCCGCTCTCGCCGCTGTCGTCCGTCATTATGTCCACGCGCTCAGCTGAGGTCTTCCTTCGTCAGGATCTCGACGCTCGTCGGGAGCTTGGCGATGTTCCCCAGCTTGACACCTACGACCGAAGTGATTTCTTTTCCACGGCGAGGTCCAGGACGCGCTGCGTGATTATACCGTCCAATACGACGGCCTTGACGCCCTCCAAGCCCTCCTTGAGGGTATCGGCGAGCTTGCTGACATGTACCTCCTTGAGCACGAGCCCCCCGTCGTTGAGCAGCTTGGCCTTCGAGGTGTTGTTCAGGTCCTCGAGCACGCCCTTGTAGCGGGTCTGGTCCGGGGACAGCTTCGGGGCCGGGGGCGGGGGTGGCAGCTGGGGCGACGGGGCATCGTGTCTCCTGGAGTCCCTGTCCCTGCGCCTGTCGTCGTCGCGCCCGCCGCGCCTTCCGCGGTCGCCGCGCGCGTCGTCGAGCCTGCCCTGTTTCTCGCCATTCCTCGGCAAGGGCGCGTTCATGTTGAACATTTCTGCGAACTGGTCCGCGGGCACCTTGTTCCTCAGGCACTTCACGATCTGCTTCTGCGTCAGCTCCTCGACCTCTTGGGCCGCCGGGGCGCGCGCGATGAAGTCGATCTCCGCCACCTGGAGCAGCTCCCTGACGATGAGTTCGCCGCCCCTGTCGCCGTCGACGAAGGCCGTGACGACCTTCTCCCTGGCGAGGTCTATGATCGTCTGGGGGACGTTCGTCCCCTCGACCGCGATCGTGTTCTTGATGCCGTACTTGAGCAGGTTGAGAACGTCGGACCTGCCCTCGACCACGATGATCGCGTCAGCGTCCTGGATGTTCGGTCCCGCGGGCAGCCTCTCCTTGCCGAAGTGGACGACCTCCTCCATCTGGAAGGACTGGCGCACTGAGTCTGTCAGGTCTCCGCCCGTGGTCTTGGACGCCTTCATCAGCTCGTTCAGGAGGACCTTCGCCCTCTCGATGATTTTGTTCCTCTTCGAAACCCTGACGTCCTCGATCTTCTCGATGCCGATCCTCGCCTTGCACGGTCCGACCCTGTCTATGGTCTCCAGCGCGGACGCGAGTATCGCGGTCTCGACCTGGTCGAGGCTCGAGGGCACGTAGACGAGCCCCTCGGACTTGCCCTTGCTCGAGCTCACCTCGACCTCGATCCTCCCTATGCGCCCGCTCTTCTGCAGGTCCCTGAGGTCCAGTTCGTCGCCGAGGAGTCCCTCGGTCTGGCCGAATATCGCTCCGACGATGTCGGGTTTCTCCACTATTCCGTCCGTTGACAGTCTTGCCGAAATCAGGTACTTCGTTGTACTCGGATCTATGTCCATTGTCTCACCTTGTGAGTTCTGAAAAACAGCTCTCCGCCTTCCGCTGTCCTCTCTCTCGCTCTGCCCTTTCGAGGCTGCGCAAGGCCCAGCGGGGTTTGACAAACATCTAGGCTGTTGCGGCCGACAGGCGCCTTCCAGGCGCTGCGTCCGCGGTGATATTCATACGGTCAAGCGTGATGATGTCAATTTTGGGGTTTCGGCTGTTCTTCGGTACTACTAATGCGCCCATTGATAAATACTTTTGCATCTTATCAATAATATTCACTGGCGTTGGCCAGACGTCGGCGCTCCAGCCGTCTATCCGCCCGACACGACCGATATGAGCTTCAGCTCGTCCCCGTCCCTCAAGGTCTCGTCCGACGGGACCGGGGCGTCACCGCGCACCGCGATCCACCCGTCCGGGAGCAGTCCGAGCGCCCTGACGACATCCTCGACCGAGCCGCCGTCCGGGACCTCGACGTCCTTCGTCTCCTTCCTCGTGGGCAGCAGGCGCACGGTGACCCTCATGGCTTACCGACAGCGTTAATACGGGAACTCGTAATAACGCTTCCGTTCCAGCGATCTGCCGAGGTAGCTAAGCCCGGTTTAAGGCGGTAGCCTCGAGAGCTACTGGTGCTTGTCACCACGGGAGTTCAAATCTCCCCCTCGGCGCCACGATAACAAACCCGTCAGGGCCACGGTGGGGGAGCGACTTGCAGAGGTCTAAGGAGATAATCGTCTACGTCGCGGGGTTCACCGGGCCGCTCGCCGGGAACCTGGTCCTGGCCCTCCTGGGCACGCTGGGCGACGCGTGGGGCGTCGACCCCGTGGAGATCCTCCTCTCGATCCCCGCGTTCATGTTCCCGTTCGCCATAATGCAGCTCTTCTCGGGGACGATATCGGACGCCTACGACCGGAGGTCCACGCTGCTGTTCGGGCTGGCCGTGTACGCCGCCGGCTCGGCCCTGGCCATCTTCTGCGGCTCCCTCGAGTCGTTCATCGTCACCAGGGTCATCCAAGGGGTCGGGTACGCCTTCGTGAACCCCGTGCTGGTCGCGCTCCTGTCGGAGATATCCGGTCCTGGACGCCAGGGCAGGTCCATGGGTTACTTCGGCAGCTCGACCACGGCGGGCGTGTCCGTGGGCCCGCTCCTGGGCGGCGCGTTCGCGGACATCGACTGGCGTCTCGCGTTCCTCGTCGTCACGCTGCTCTCGGCGGCGATGTTCGTGGCGGTGTGGTTCGCCTTCAAGGGCGAGGGCTCGGGCGCGGGAAGGGTGTCGCTCGGCGCCATGAGGTCGCAGCTCTCGGCCGCGTTCGTGGACAGGCACATCATGCGCCTGGCCGGGGCAGGCTTCCTCGCGTTCATGGCCTTCGCCGGCGTCATATCGTTCGTGTCAGAGTACCTTGACACCGGCCCGCTCGCGCTCACGCCGGAGGAGATAGGGATAGCGCTGTCCGCGTCCGGGGTCGTGGGCATATTCTTCGCCCCGCTCGCCGGCGCGCTGGTTGACACGAGGGGCCCGAGGTGCTGCGTGACCGTGGGCTTCGTTCTCAGTGCCGTCGCGGCCTTCGTGCTGCAGTACGCGGACTCCTACTACGGCTTCGTCGCGCTGCTGGTCCTATCGGGCATGGGGGGTTCGTTCGTCTGGTCCTCCCTCCTCACCATGGTGGTGGCGGTCCCCGCCCGCATGAAGGGCACCTCCTCCTCCGTGTTCAACAGCGCGAGGTTCTTGGGCTACGCGCTGTCGCCGGTCATCCTGGCCCCGATATACCTCTCGGTGGGCTTCGACCCCATCATGGCCATCTGCGCTTGCCTGGGACTTGTGGGCCTGGCCCTGGCTGCGGTGCCGCGGTTCCAGCCCACGCAGGGGTAGGGTTAATTACGGGCGGGTCGATTCCGCACACGTCCATGAACGAGAAGAAGATGCTCATGATCGTGTGCGACGGCCTGTCCGACCGTCCGGCGAAGGACTTCGACCGGAAGACGCCGCTCCAGGCGGCTCGCAAGCCCGCCATGGACGCGGTGGCTAGGCACGGCATGAACGGGGTCATGGACGTCATCGCCCCAGGGGTGGTCCCCGGGAGCGACACCGCGCACCTGGCGCTGTTCGGGTACGACCCGTACAAGGCGTACTCCGGCAGGGGGCCCATCGAGGCCGCTGGGGCCGGGCTCGATGTCCGGAAGGGGGACGTTGCCTTCAGGTGCAACTTCGCGACGGTCGACGGGTCCATGAGCGTCACTGACAGGCGGGCCGGCAGGATCAAGTCCGGCACGGCCCAGCTGGCCGCGGCGCTCTCGGGCCTCAAGATAGACGATGTCCAGGTACTGTTCAAGGCGGGCTCGGAGCACAGGGGCGTGCTGCTCCTCAGGGGCCCGGGGCTGGACTCGAGGGTGACGGACGCCGACCCCCATCACGAGGGAAAGGTGCTCGAGTCGAAGGGGCTCGTCCCCGAGGCGGAGAAGACCGCGAGGGTGGTGAACGAGTTCGTGAGGCTGTCCCACCAGGTGCTGGACGAGGCGCCCGTGAACAGGGAGCGGAGGGCCCAGGGGCTTCCCCCGGCGAACATCGTCCTGCCAAGGGGCGCGGGCAGCCTCGGGGAGCTCGAGCCGATGCCCCATTTGTACGGCTTCAAGTGCGCCGCGGTCGCGGGCGTCACCCTGGTCCGGGGCATATGCAGGATGGTCGGCATGGACGTGCTGGACGTCCCCGGGGCGACCGGGGGTCTGGACACGGACTACAAGGCCAAGGGCGACGCGGCCATGAGGGCCCTGGACTCGCACGATTTCGTGTTCATGAACGTCAAGGCCTGCGACATCGCGGGCCATGACGGCGACTTCAGGCTCAAGGTACAGGTGATAGAGAGCATCGACTCGATGCTCGCGGGCATGCTGAGGGACCTGCACGAGGACGTGGTCGTGGTGCTCACGGCGGACCACTCGACCCCCGTGAGCGTGAGGGACCACAGCGCCGACCCGGTCCCGGTGGCCATATCCGGAGGCGGGGCGAGGATAGACCACGTGAAGGAGTACGACGAGATGTCCGCGGCGTCGGGGGCACTGGGTAGGATACGTGGGAAGGACCTGATGCCCACGGTCATGGGTGTGGCCGACAGGGCGAAGAAGTTCGGGGCCTGAGCCGGGCGCGCCTCAGTTGGCTGAGAGCACGCTGTTGATCATGTCCGCCTTCACATGGCCCACGACGGTCACCTTGGCCTTATTGACCTTGGGGAGCCCCAGGAGCCGGCGCTTGATGTTCGTGGACAGCTGAACCCCCAACGGGCAGAACTGAGATGTCGGCCTGAACGTGAGGCTGACGCTGTCCTTCGTGATCTTGATGTCGGAGATAAGTCCCATGTCGTACACGTTTATCTGGCTGTGAGGGTCCACGATCTCCCTCAGAGCGTCAACGACCTGTTTCTCGGTTGGCATCCTCGTTCCCTCGGTTCCCTGTGCGTCAATGGGCTATGGATTGGCCCTCTTTTAACTTGTTGACTTTGTGGTTCGGTGTCCTGAGCTCGTATTGGACGGGATCTGCGGCATTATATCGAGTGTCTCTGTTTCTTGAAGTAGTCCATGACGATCTTGCGCTGACCCTTCCTGAGTATCTCCGACAGCGTCGACGGTGACACCTCGAACATCCTGGCCAGCTCTCTCAGGCTTATGCGCTTCGGGTAGTCGAAATACCCCCGGTCGAAAGCGACCTGGGTTATCTTGTCCTGCCTCTCCGTGAGTGTCTCCTTGTCGTCTATCTTGGTCAGTTTGACCAGGTGGGCGTCCACGCTCTTGCTCTTGAGGTGGTCGAATATCTCCTTCAGGACCTTCTTCTCGCTCAGGACGATCGTCCACTCGACCTTCCCCGCGGATTTGGACTGGGCCGAGATCAGGAAGACATCGGCGTCCGTGAGTATCCTGCAGATCTCGCACCTCGAGGTCGTGACGGCGCACAGCACCTTACCCTTCTCGGTGACGGTCGTGTCGACCTTCGCCACCAGGGGGTTCTTCTTGATGACATCCAGGATCTCGTCGATCACGTCCTCCGGGGCCTGTATCTCGACGAGGTCCTTGACGCCGAACTCGGAGAACGGCATCCGGTCTATGACCTTGATGGTCGCCGGGTATTTTGACGACACCTCGCTCATCCAGTTATCCGGGATCGTGAGCGATAGCACTGCCTCCATCATGGTTCTCGGATACCTCCTGTATGAGAAATCCTCTGCGCCCCTCGTAGGCGAGAATGCTTCCTGCGTATATCTATTTTGACTAAATCGGGGACTGGACCACTTTCGGAGCGGCCGCCGCTGACCTTATTAACGCTGGTGCGGTTCACACGTCCTGGATGGACCTCTCTCAGTTCTCCCGGTCATCGACGATGGTGGACAGCTCGGCCATGTTCGACGAGATGTTGTCCACGGACGGCGTGTCGTCGAGGTCCTCGAGATGCGCCTTCTGCAAGGGCTCGAAGATGCTCTGCGGGAAGGACAGGTGCCCGGTGCTCGCCAGGTTCTTCTCGAGCACGAGGACTCGTGCGAGGGTGGACCGCCTGGACATGGACGGGGCGTCCCCCCCGAGCGTGTTCGTCGGGAGGTTCGGCTACCCGAAGGTCTCGATTGGTCCCATGATACCACCGTTCCACGGGGACACGTCCCTCCTGGACACCCCTGAGCGCTGGGTCGGGTTGCCGATAGACGACATCATCGAGTTCCGGTCCAGCATGGTCCGGGGGATGCACAGCGTCGAGGTGTACGATGTCGACAGCTCGGACAAGCTCGTCGAGCGCACCAGGGAGCTGGCGCTGGCCAAGAAGCCTCCGGAGACCTTCGCGGAGTTCACCAAGAGGCCTCAGGGGAGGCTCACGGTCGACGACGATGTCGAGCCGTTCGGCCCATCCGCCCCTCTGCGCAAGTTCGACATTTCCAATGTCAGGTTCGACCAGAGGCTAGAGAAGGCGTTCTACGACACCGACCTCCTGGCTAAGGACGCGGTCGTGTCCTTGTACGGCGACGGCACGCTCCTGTCCGGGATCCAGCGCGCGTTCAGCGTCGGCGCGTTCGGCGTGGGCCGGAGGCGTAGGTTCGTGCCCACGAGGTGGAGCATCACGGCCGTGGACAGCCTCTTGGGGCTGGACATGCTAGAGACGACCAAGACATACCCGTTCATCAGCGAGTACAGGGTGTACGAGACCGTAAGCCTGGACAACCGCTGGGCGGTCTTGATGATGCCTTCATCGTGGCGGTACGAGCTCATAGAGGCCTGGTACCCCAAGACCGCCTGGAACCCGCACAGCGACAGGATAGCGATCATCTCGGACCACGAGTTCTTCGACGGCAGGAAGACCTATGCGAACATCGGTGGCTGCTACTACGCCGCGAGGCTCGCCGTGAACGAGCTGCTCCAGAGGGAGCGGCGCCAAGCGGGCGTGTGCATCATGAGGGAGTCGCATCCGGGATACATCCTGCCGGTCGGCGTCTGGAACGTCCGGGAGAACGTGCGGGCGGCCCTGAGGAACGAGCCCAGGCGGTTCCCCTCGATGACAGAGGCGCTGACCCACGTCTCGACCGTGATGGACATCCCGATCTCCAGATGGGTCAAGAACAGCGCCGTGCTCAAGGACGCGCTCTACCAGAGGCGCATAGACGACGGGTGGGTGTGAGCGTGATCAAGCACGTGAAGTGCAGGTCCGCCCTCTCCGTGTCGAAGCTCCCGGGGCTCGACTGGGCCCTGAACCCGTATCGTGGCTGCGCCCACGGTTGCCTCTACTGCTATGTCCAGGATGTCACCGGTTTCGCCCTCGACAAGCCCTGGGGCTCGACGGTCGAGGCCAAGGTGAACATCGCCCACCAGCTGAAGGGGGAGCTCGCGAAAGGCGTGAAGGGCGTCGTGGGGGTCGGGACCGTCACGGACCCCTACCAGCCAGCCGAGGAGATGTTGGAGATCACGAGGAACTGCCTCGCGCTCCTGAAGAGGTATGGCGCGCGGATAAGCGTACTCACGAAGTCCGACCTGGTACTCAGGGACCTGGACATCCTGGAGGGCTGGGAGGGCGCCGAGGTCGGCGTGTCGATAGGGTGCCCGGACGACACGGCGGCCGCAAACGTGGAGCCCCGTGCGCCCGCCCCAAGCCGGAGGTTCGAGGCCCTGGCCAAGCTGACCGCGGCCGGGGTGGACACCTACCTTATGGCAGCCCCGATCGTGCCCTCTCTCTCGGGCTCCGACGGGGTGCTCAAGGACCTCGTCCAGAGGGCACACGAGGCGGGCGTCCGGCGGATCATGTGGGACGGCCTGAACCCCAGGCCCGTCGTCTCCCAGAGGATGGTCGCGTCGGTCCCGGCTCTCAAGGCAGACCTCGAGGTGGCCAGGTCGGGGACATGGACCTCCAGGGTGCGGATGAGGCTCGCGGAGGAGTGCGCGTCCAAAGGCATCACCTTGGTTGATGCCTTCTGAGGAGACGCGGGAGCCCACGAACACCCCTCATCGCCGCAATCCCTCGCACCCTAAGGGCCGAGCCCAGTCACATCCGACGAGCGTAGACGCCAAGTGGCATTCGCTCGTGGTCCCGGCAATGTGCGCAATGATTATATAGAAGTTCTATCATATTCGGGGCCCGGAGGCATCATAGAATGATGGGTAGCCAACCAATAATTGTGCTCAAGGAAGGCACGGAGTCGACGAAGGGCAAGACCGCTCAGAGCAACAACATCATGGCGGCCAAGGCCGTCGCCGACGCCGTCAGAAGCACCCTGGGTCCGAAGGGCATGGACAAGATGCTCGTGGACAGCATGGGTGACATCGTCATAACGAATGACGGTGCGACCATCCTGAAGGAACTGGATATCGAACACCCCGCGGCCAAGATGGTCGTGGAGATCTCGAAGACGCAGGACAACGAGTGCGGCGACGGGACGACCTCCGCGGTCGTGATCGCCGGCGAGCTCCTGAAGAAGTCCGAGTCGCTCATCGAGCAGAACGTGCACCCGACCGTCATCTCGAACGGGTTCAGGCTCGCGGCCGCCGAGGCCATCAAGATCCTGAAGAACATCGGGATCGAGGTCAGCCCGACCGACAAGAAGTCGCTAAGGAAGGTCGCGATGACCGCCATGACTGGGAAGAGCGTCGGCGGAGAGCGCGACCTCCTCGCTGATGTGGCCGTCGAGGCGATATCCTCGATATCGGAGAAGTCGGACGGCAAGTACCGTGTGGATATCGACAACGTTCAGGTCGAGAAGAAGCACGGCGGGTCCGTCGCTGACACAAAGCTCATCAAGGGCATCATACTGGACAAGGAGCGCACGCACCCGAGGATGCCCACTCTGGTCAAGAACGCGAAGATCGCGTTGATCGACTCCGCCCTTGAGATCAAGAAGACGGAGGTCGAGGCGAAGATTCAGATCAGGGACCCGATGCAGATGCAGAAGTTCCTGGACGAGGAAGAGAGGACGCTCAAGGGCATGGTCGAGAAGGTCAAGGCGTCCGGCGCGACCGTCGTCATATGCGAGAAGGGCATAGACGACATGGCCCAGCACTACATGGCGAAGGAGGGAATCTACGCCGTGCGCAGGGTCAAGAGGTCGGACATGGAGAAGCTCGCCAAGGCAACCGGCGGGAAGATCGTCACGAACCTGGATGACCTGAAGGCGTCCGAGCTGGGCGCGGCCGAGGCCGTCGAGGAGCGTAAGATATCCGACTCCGACATGACGTTCGTCACGGGCTGCAAGAACCCGAAGGCCGTGAGCGTACTGGTCAGGGGCGGCACCGAGCATGTCGTCGACGAGGTCGAGAGGGCCCTGCACGACGCGCTGAAGGTCGTCGCTGTCGCTGTCGAGGACGGTATCGTCGTCGCAGGCGGAGGCGCGCCCGAGATCGAGGTCTCCCTCAAGCTAAGGGACTATGGACAGTCCGTGGGCGGCAGGGAGCAGCTCGCGATCGAGGCTTTCGCGGAGGCGCTTGAGATCATCCCATGGACCCTCGCTGAGAACGCGGGCATGGACATGATCGACGTGCTCATCGAGCTCAAGAACGCCCACACGAAGAAGGGCGGAAAGGGGTTCGGCGTCAATGTGCTCGACAACAAGGTCTCTGACATGCTGGCGCAGAACGTCATCGAGCCTCTCAGGGTGAAGACCCAGGCCATCCAGTCCGCGACAGAGGTCGCGTCGATGGTCCTGAGGATTGACGACGTCATCGCGTCGAGGAAGCTCTCGCCGTCCGAGAAGATGCCCCCAGGCGGGGGCGGCGGAATGGGTGGCATGGGCGGAATGCCCGGCATGATGTGAGCGCACCAAACCTGTCCCCTCAATCCTTTCAAGGAGGCGCGCGTGCGCCTCCTAAACACCATTTCTTACTGAGCGGTCAGACTGCGTTTGCGGAGCGCAATGAGCCGACTCTGAATCGCAATGTCTAGATATTTCTCAATCAGAGGGGTTCTGCACTGGGATGTAAACCTCGATGTGAAGATGTCCTCATGCCTCCTCCAAATCACCTTCTCTCTTCCCTTCTCTTTGCCTTCTATCGATGATTTTCTTTTCGTTTGCGGGTTGGGGAGTCTAGCGGACAAATTTCTATCCGCGGTCAGTGCCCCACTATGGCCAATTCGTCCATCGTAAAGGGATCTTGCCCCGATTTATCCCGGATCTTTGTTCTTCTTGATGAGTAATGGGCCGTGAGGAGCCCTCTCCTTGTTCGCCCATGAGGTTTCTTGCCGGGTCCAGTCGAGCAGAGAATCAGCTCTCACGACTGGTATTTGGCTGTTGGATTTCTACACAGACGTTCCCCAAGGTTCAAATACCGACTCCTCCGATTACAGGCGCCAGTTATGGTGTGATTCGGGGGAATGGTATGAAGAACGTGTGTAGAGTTGCGTTAAGTATTAGCGCGGCAGTGTTATTTGTGTTGACTGGGATGGCAATCGTTGCACAAGATGCGACTGCAGCGCAAGCGAAGCCTGATTTGATAGTGTATGATATCACTTGGTCTCCATCCAATCCCACGCCCGGAGATTATGCGACAATCACCGTCACTATCAAGAATGTCGGCACCAAGGACATCAGGAACAAATTGTTCTCCAACCAGGTGGAGTACTATTTGCCTGGCGTCGGTGGCTATTCTTGGCTTGAAAGCTTCTCCAACTTGAAGGTCGATTCGTACGTGTCTTTTCATGTAACCTCATGGGCTCTTAGCGAAGGGACCTACACTCTGCGCGCGTGGGCTGACGAAAGGGGTTGGATTGACGAGTCCGATGAGGGCAACAACGAGCGAATCGAGAGCATGCCAGTTTACGGTCACGAGAATACCCCTCCAGTATCTGTAATCAACGACATCACGCCGGGTCGCGTTTCAGAGGGAGGTTACGTAGATTTCATG
>JBFXGF010000014.1:0-12035 GCA_050178275.1 Thermoplasmata archaeon
GGTCTGACAGAAAGCGTCCGTACTATCTGACCATCAAACCATCAACTACGATTGCATGACATGACGGAGTTCACCCAGAGCAGGAGGCTGTTAGTATGAAACGGGGGCTGCTGCATGGTTACTCCAGTTAGGATGAGACATGGCACGAATGAATAGGACCTCTGGACAAGAAACGAAGCAGGCCAGGCAACTATGGCTTCGCCAACTGTCGCGGCTTCGGCCATCGCGATTCTGACAGCCACGCTACGTAACTATAGTTCAACACCTGCAATCTGAGGTATGTGCTGCGGGTTGAGGGTCATTCTAGAAAGCTGGTTCTGGTGACCGTCCTAAGCCATGAGTTGATTGCCGAATTGTCATAGACGGGCGGAGGCCGCCTACGGCGCACATGAAGGACGAAGGTAACTAACATCAGGACGACCGGCACTGCGATATCCCCAAACTCAGGGATGTTCTCCGTCTGGGGAGGGTTGTACTCCTCCGCAAACACGTCCTGACTGACGAGCCGCGTCCCCGTGTCTTCCTCCGGTATGAACAAGGCGAGGTCCTGCCCCTTCCGCCAGTCCGTGCTGATGACGATGAACTCGAACTGCCCAGAGCCGCTGATTTGCTCTGATGCCACGCCCATCTCCATCCTGGTCTCATCCATTCCGACATCGATGGTGGCGTCCACATCTTCCCAGCCCCCGTTGACGTACTCGCTGAGGCCTGCCTGTTCGACCTCACAGAAGAGCCCAGAAACGGCAATCAGATAGTCCGCCCCAATCATCATCGACCCTGCGCTCATCCCGTACCCAGTGGAAGAAGACCTGTCGCTGTCGATGTAGAACCTCATGAAGTCCTCGCCCGTCCTCCTGGCCGGGACCGCCGTGCCGCTCCCGGTAGTCATCGGCTTCGAGCAGGACCCGGGCACATACGCCCCTGCGAGCATCTCTCCCTTGACGCTCACGAAGAAGTACGACATATCAGTACCGTTTGCGCCCCCCACTTCGTCGATGTCTATGTTGGGATTCTCGACCGGTTCGGCGTCAACGTCCGTCATAGTCATCCCAATCCAATCTGCGAAAGCCCCGTCCACAGATATGTCCTCCGGCGGGGCTCCCACATATGCCTTCGCACCATCGCCAACAACATGAGTCTGAGCGAAGGAAGACTGCACACCGTCCGACGTCACAACCATCGAAACGAACTGTCCTGGGAGAATCGAAGAGGTATCCGCCCGCAAATCCACAGTGAACTCTTCCCCGAGCCCGATAGAGAACTGATCCACAGAGTCCAATAGTTCGACGCCAACCAGTTCGGGGGACACGGAATCCACGACACCGCCCGCTCGCACGCAGGAGAACCTCAGCGTCGACACGACTACGTCTGTGCCGAGCTCCAGGACCCCATCCGCTGTAATGTCTTCCGATGGGATCTGCTCCACAATCAACAGCCCGCCCTCGATTGGCACCGGGGAACTTCGGCACCCAGGCCCGCTCTCGTCAAGCGAGGCTAGGAGGACTCTCGACGTACCAGTCAGGGTTGCTGACATGTCCGCGGACGCCTCCAACCGAGACCCGTCAAATGAGCACGCGACGCCGCACCTTGGGGCCCACGAATTCCAGTCGAGTCTATCATCGGAGGAGCCGAAGGATGAGCACAGCGACACGGACAATGAACCGTTCCAGCCCTGGAGTTCGATCATCGCGTCGGCGCCGAACTCGGCAAGGTCATATCCCGTCTCTTCTGAGCCGTCTGTGTCAATGAACAGAACGAAGCCTTCCACGGTCTCGCCCGCCATCATCGGGCTCTCGGTCTCGACATAAAGATAAAGTGTGTCTTCGTAGGTGGCGACGGACCACTCGACGACATCTATCGATGGGGAAGACGCGGACAATATGGTGGTCAGCCTGGCCTCGGCCTCCCAATCATCGAAGTCCCCATCGATGGAGAACGGGCCTCCGTCCTCCCCGACCGTGGCGAAGTAGATGGCCGGGATGAGTATGGCGAACGCGACGAATATGGCTATCAGCTGCCACCTCATGAGCGTGACTCTGTGCCGACCGCGTGCGCCCGGCCTCCTGCCGTTCACCGCGCCCCCGTTCGACCGGCCCCTCCCGTTCACGAGGTCCATGCCGTTCGTCGCTCCGAGGCCGTTGACGCGGCTCGGAGGAGCCAACTGCCCCACGCCGTTCACGAGGCTCACGCCGTTGATGGCGCTCGCGCCGTTGGACACCCCCCTTCTGCTGTCCCAGGTCCGGCCGGGAGGAGGCCTCACGATGCCCTTGGGGGGCTTGAACACGAACATGGAGGCCTGTGTCTCCTGTTCCTCCTCTTCCTCGAACTCGACACCGCAGTACGGGCACGACGAGACGGAGGCGCCCACGCTCTTCCCGCACACGGGGCAGAGGACTTCCTCCTCATCGGCCAGCGGGGCCACCTCAGGGGCGGGTTCCGGGGGCTGCTCGGTGACCACTTCCGGCTCGAACTCGGCCCCGCAACGGGGACATGCCTCGAGGGATGTGCCGACGATCTCGCCGCACACGGGGCACGAGACTCCCTCACCGATGTCAACAGCGAGCGGAACCGGCGTTGCCGATGGGAAAGTGACCTCAGTGGGCGCTGGCGCCTCTGTCTCGAACTCCGCCCCACAGAACGGGCACGATTTGTTCGAGACGCTCGAGGCGGTCCCGCATATCGGGCATTCGGCCTGCTCTTCGTCCTCGGCCGCAGTCTCCGCGGCTTGGACCTCCTCCTGCGCCTGCGGGATTGGCCCCTCCTCGGGCCCCTCTGTCTCGAACTCGATGCCGCACTTGGGACACTTGTCAGCGTCGAGACTGACGATCGAGCCGCACACCGGGCACTCGGCCGACTCGGTGTCCACGACAACGAAGCCCCCTTTCGGGGCAGGCTCGGCAGGGGGCGGAGGTTTCCCTTCGGGGTCCTCTTCCTCGGGCTCGAATTCGACGCCACAGCTGCCGCAGTGAGTGTCCGTGGCCGACACCTTGGACCCGCAGACGGGGCATTCGGGTCGGTCATCCACCTGGTCCTTCGGGGCCGATGGCTTCTTCTTTGGAGGAGGGGCCTCCTTCCCGGGCTTCGCCCGCTCCGACTTGCCCTTGGCCGGAGGTTTCTTCACGACCTTGGGAAGGCTCGTCCCGCACACGGAGCACGTGGTCTCCGACTGAAGCACGGGATTCCCGCAGTAAGGACATTTCAGGCGGGCGGTCCCCGTCAACTTGCGGCCGCATTTGGGGCAGGTGCCCTGCTGCCCTGACACGCGGGCCCCGCAGTGGGGGCACATAGTCGGCTTCTTACGCTCTGAGGTCATGTGGGTGAGTGCCTAGATCGCCTGAGCGTATCCTCGAACCTTGGCTAGTGGTCGACATGCCGTGGTCTCGTGGAAGAGTGACCTCTGTGGGGGAAGGCTCAGACGCGAGCTTATCATAATGTGGTCTCGAGCTATATTAACCCACAGCCGCGAGTCCGCAGAACGGTGAAATGTGGGTCCGGTCCAGGGTTCGGGGTCTCCCGGACAACAGATATATAGCCGGGACGTCATGGACGAGTCGGGTGGAAGGAATCATGGGGGAATTCTCCTCAGGCGTCACGAGACTCGTTGCGGCAATCGCGGTGATTGCGTTGGCTGCGGTCGCTGGAGTTCACCCTCCAGCCGCGAGCGCGGACATCCTGTCAGCGGACACGGAGGTCACTTGGACGGAGACGACACTGCTCTCAGGGGACAGGTACCAGAACGTCGACATCGAGATTGGGAAGAGGAACATATACATCATGACCTGGGAATTCCACACGGGACCCGTCGTGATGCTCCAGAAGAGCGACTGCTGGGGGAAGGAGTGGTCCGAGCCGTCCGATGTCTTCGGGGAGGGGTTGTGGAACGCCTTCCCGGCCATGTGCTGCTACCAGAACGGCACGCACGATGAGTTGATCATTGCCGCGGGCTCGAACTACATCACGAAGAGCCACGACGAGGGCGAGACTTTCGATATGCTCTCCCCTCTTCCGATACCAGAAGGCTGCCAGGACTGGAGGTACATGGCGGTCGGGACGAACGCCTCGTGGTTCGGAGGAACCGTCGACCCCGACATATACGTCCTCGGCGCGATGTATGTGGGCGAGTATTGGACCGGCACGCACAAGCTAGCGTTCACCAAGTCGACGGACTGGGGCGCGACCTGGAGCGAGCCCGTGTTCCTGTGCCCGGACGAGGTCATGCAGACCAACTATCCAGAGATTGTCAGCGACGGGTCGAGGCTCTACGTCGGCTACACGAAGATCAACGTGTCCCTTGAGGGGTCGCAGATAGTGCTCAAGTGGTCGGACGACTGGGGAGGAACCTGGTCCGAGGAGACCCCGATACCCGTACCCACCCCCCTAGGCGTCGCGGTGACGGGGTTCCAGTACCTCGACGACGAGAGGGCTGTCATGACCGTATCCACCAACTCTCACGACCCTCTGGAGTGCACGGGTAAGATCGGGTACTTCCACTTCTCCGACTGCTCGTACGACATCCTGTGTGAAGTAACGGGCCCTGAGTGGTGCATCGCCGCCGGGACTTTCGAGGGAGAACTCGCCATGAACGGGGCTTACCACGTCGCTTGGGCTCATGAGCCCGTGCTGCAAGGGGCGATGAGCCTGAAATACGCGTGGACGAAGGACATCACTTTCCCAGACACGCATTGGCGTACGCCTCTCGTGATGGGCGACCCTCCGGACATGCCAGGGGAGAGTGGGTCGTACCAGGCCGCCCTGCACGGGACTGACTCGGACGTCGGAGAGGGCTCTTGGCGGCTGAGGTCGAACTGCGACGGATTGGACCACGCGGTCAGTGAGGACGGCTCGTGCGAGGTCACGGGGACCCCGACGGAGACGGGCGAGTTCTGGGTGAACCTGACACTCCAGGACGACGACAGCTCCGATTCTTTCAACTGGACGGTGGTCGTGACTGAGGCGGTTCCGGAAGACCCGGCCGAGGACGACCCAGCTGATGAGGAACCGGAGGACGACCCCGCGGACGATGAAGAATCTGATCCTCCTGCGCTCTTGAACCCATGGATGTTCGCGGTTCCGGCGGCGATATGCGGAGCTGTAATCATCGCCGCGCTGTTGATCATGAGAAGGAGAGTCTGAGCGCGTCCACCGGTCAGCGATAGCGGGTCGATGAGGTGTACCACTCTACCGTGGCCCTCAACCCCTGCTCGAAGGGCGTCAGTGCCTTGAACCCGAACAGTCGCTCAGCCTTCGACACATCCAGCATCCGCCTCGGCTGACCATCCGGCTTCGTCCCGTCCCAGACGATCTCTCCCTCGAAGCCGGTGAGGTTGGATATCATGTCCACGAGTTCCATGATCGTAATCTCGAACCCGGCGCCCAGGTTCACGGGCTCCGATCCGTCGTACCTCTCCGCCGCGAGCCTGATGCCCTCTGCGGCGTCCTCGACATACAGGAACTCCCTGGAGGCCTTACCCGTGCCCCAGACCTCGACGGTACCGCTCCCGGACCGCTTCGCGTCCACTAACTTCTTGATGAGCGCGGGTATCACGTGCGAGCTCCTGGGGTCGAAGTTGTCCCCTGGGCCGTACAGATTCACAGGCAGGAGGTATATCGCGTCGAACCCGTACTGCCGCCTGTAGGCCTGTGCCTGGACCAGGAGCATCTTCTTCGCGAGCCCGTACGGGGCGTTCGTCTCCTCTGGGTACCCGTTCCACAGGTCCTCCTCTTTGAACGGCACGGGCGTGAACTTGGGGTACGCGCATATCGTCCCGACCTGCACGAACTTGTCCACGCCCTCCCGTCTAGCGGCCTCCATGAGCTGGATCCCCATGATGGCGTTCTCGTAGAACAGCGTGGCCGGGTTCTCCCTGTTGAAACCTATCCCGCCGACCTTGGCCGCCAGGTGTATCACGACGTCGATGTCCTTGACCGCGTTCACGCAGCCGTCCCAGCGCCTCAGGTCGACGTCCCGGCTCCTCGGGATGATGATATTGCCCTTCTCGGCCCCGTGGGACCTCAGCTGCTCCACGACATTGGAGCCCAGGAAGCCCGCGCCTCCCGTGACGAGCACACGCTTGCCCTTCCAGAAAGACATGTCAGTCCGCGCCCCACCATTTCTTTGGGAAGGAGCGCTCGAGTAGTTTGTCCCCCTCCCCGACCGGCTCCAGGCCCGCGGCCCGCATGTCCGCGTCGACCATCACCTTGACCAGCCCGTCGAACCTGACCTTGAGGTCCAGGCCCAGCCTGTCCCTGGCCCTGGTCGGGTCCGCGACGAGCTCGTCGACCTCGGTCGGCCTGAAGTACCTCCGGTCTATCTTGACATGGTCCTTCGGGTCCAGGCCGGCGTACTCGAACGCCTGGTTGACGAACTCCTGCACTGAGTGTGTCTCCCCGGTCCCCAGGACGAAATCGTCCGGCTTCTTCTGCTGCAGTATGCGCCACATGGCGTCCACGTACTCGGGGGCGTACCCCCAGTCGCGCCTGGCTGACATGTTCCCCATGTAGACATGCTTCTGCGCGCCCGCCTTGATGGCTGCTATCGCCCTCGTTACCTTCCTCGTCACGAACGTCTCGCCCCTCCTGGGGCTCTCGTGGTTGAACAGGATGCCGTTGGACGCGAACATGCCGTACCCCTCCCTGTAGTTCCTCGCCATGAAGTACGAGTACACCTTCGCACAGGCGTACGGGCTCCGGGGCCTGAACGGCGTCTCCTCGCTCTGGGGCGGGGGGGACGACCCGAACATCTCACTCGAGGATGCCTGGTAGAACCTTATCGGGAGGCAGCTCCTCCTGATGACCTCGAGCAGCCTCGTGGTGCCGAGGGCCGTGACATCCCCCGTGTATGTCGGGGTGTCGAAGCTGACCCGGACATGGCTCTGGGCCCCGAGATGATACACCTCGTCGGGCTCGATGTTGTAGATGATGTTCGATATCTGTTCGGAATCCGAGAGGTCCCCGTAGTGCGTGAACAGCCTCGCGTCCGCCTCGTGCAGGTCCTTGTAGATATGGGCTATCCTGGAGGTGTTGAACGTGCTCGCGCGCCTTATGAGTCCATGCACCTCGTACCCCTTGGACAGCAGGAAATCCGCCAGATACGAGCCGTCCTGACCGGTTATGCCCGTTATGAGCGCCTTCTTCGTCAAGTCACCACCACGGTCCGTCCCGCCGAGCGCGGGCGACGAGTCATCCAAATGCCTTCAGCCTATTTCATTACTTCCGCTCGGACGCCATCCTGACCATCTCCCGGGCCGCGCCCGAGTACGCCTCGGTGAACGCCTTCCGGGAATGCCTCTCGTTCACGAACGAACGCGCCTGCGTCGCCCTGGAGCGCAGCTCGTCAGGGCTCAGCCGTGAAAGCGCCCTGACCGCCTCTTGGACCGAACCCACGCTAGCGTCCCGCAGGACCGTCCCGGAGGGCGATATGTCGATCCCCGACTGGGGCGTCGCTATCGGTATCAGGCCCGCGGACATGCACGTGAGCACGGCTATGCTGGCACCCTCGGACGCGGATGGATAGACCATGCCGACGGCGCCGTCGGCTATCGATCGGAACCTGTCGCTGAAGACGTCGACCCATCCGACGGACTCGATGTTGTACGAGTGCTCCAGCTCCTTCCCGTACGCCCTCGCGAAGTCCTCCTCGGCGCCCACGGGCCCGCAGACCGTGAGATGCATGTCAGGCATGCCAGCGAACGCCTCGAGCGCGAGGTCGAGTCCCTTCAGGGCCAGGCCCGAGCTCCCGAGCCATACGAACCTGTTCTTGCATGCGGAGAAGTCCTTCCCCGGGTTCATCTCGGGGTATATCGGCGATGTCGCCGGTATCCTGAACATCCTCTTGCCCGCGTACTTCCAGGTTCCCGTGGTAGTGTCGTTCCCTAGCACGGTCGCGCAATCCGCGGCCTCGATGCCCCAGACGGGCTGGACCTGCCTCCTGGGCCGCAACGAGACCCCGCGCCTCTGTCTGATGGACTCCAGCCGTCCGTACTCCGCCCTGTTCTGGTGGAGCCAATGGGAGCCCGTCACGTGCAGGACCTTGAGGCATCTCGCCCCGACCAGCGGGTCGAGCCGTTCCATGTTCGCGTGGATGTCGATGAATATGTCGTACTCCTTGCTCGGCACGAAGGCCGAATCGTCCCAGTCGATGACATCGACCGCGTAGCCCATGCCCTGGAATGTCCGGGCGATCTCGGAGCACTCCCACAGGTTGGAGTGGTTGGCCGGCCCGTCCTTGGGGCTAGATGAGAACGGCGCGGTGATGTATGAGAGCAGCACCCGCCCCCTGGCCTGGCCGCTGGGCGGGAGCGACACCGTCTTGTGCCTGACCAGGTCCCAGACGAGACCCTTTCCGGCCGCCTTGGCCCTTGAGACCGTGGAACTCGCTCGAGAAGGCATGTTCACTCATATCCAGTCGGACAGACACCCGTGGATGACCCTGATGTTTATTCAAAGCTTCGGGCCGGGTGCGCCATCGGCCGGCCCCCTCCTTACGGCCTCGAGGAGGCCCTCCATCCTCGAACCGTACGCGTCCCACGTGATGTTCTCCTCGACGAACATCCTGCCGGAATCAGTCAGATTGTCGTAGAGACCCGGCTCCGTGAGGAGCCTCGCAACGCGCTCCGCGATCATATCCGGCCTGGCGGGGGGCACGATCAGGGCGTTTTCGCCGTCCTTCAGGACCGAGGCGGCCCCCGCCGCCCCGCAGACGATCGCCGGCGTGCCGGACGCCATCGCCTCGAACGGTGCCAGGCCCCAGGTCTGCGGGAAGTTGGGGAAAACGAACACCTCTGATGACGAGTACAGCTCCCTGAGCTCGGCCTCGCTGACCTCGCCCAGGAACCGCACTCTGGCGGCCATGCCCTTTGAGTCCACCAGGAACTTAATCCTCGATGAGTACCCGGGGTCGTACCTGTCCGAGCCCACAATCGTCAGTGAGGGGTCGAAGCCGTCCCTGACGAGCGCCTCGAGCGCGAGCACGATGTCCTCGAACCTGCGGTGAGGATAGTACACGCCCACGGCCAGGAGCCTCACGTCCTTCTGCCCCGGCCTGACGGTCTTCTTCCTGAAGTGGAACGAGGATATGTCCAGGCCGCTGCCCATCTTGTCCGGCTTCACGCCCGTCCTGAGCTCGAACGCGCGCGCGGTCGGCTCATCGAACACGACCGAGCGGTCCATGGACGACATCCGCCCTCTGTCGACATACAGAGCGAGCGGCCCCAGGAGGACGCAGTAGTGGAGTGTCCGAGCAAGTTTCTTCCTGGTCCAGCCGCGCTCGGGCACCCTCAGGCTCCTCGGGAGGTCGTTGACCATCCAGACCGCCGGGGTCCCGTGCCTCCTCTTGTAGTGATGGGCGACCCTGTACGCCCTGTGCTCGTGTGGGTTGAGCACATCGTATCCGGGTGGTATCATGTCCGCCAACTCCCGCTCCTCTCGCGTGAAGAGCGGCTCCAACGGGTACAGCGCCCAGCGTCTCGAAAGGCTGCGCCTCCCGCTTCCCTGGGGGACGTTCTTGTCCACCGCGACCACGTTCAGTCCTTTCAGCAGGTCCGGGTAGCACCTAGCCTCGTCCAATGAATGGCAGAACATATCCACCGTGTGACCTTTCCTCATGAGATACCGCGCTAGCTCCAGGGCCTGCCTCTGCGTGCCCCCGCTCATCGTCATGTCCCAGACTATCATGGCTATCTTGATGATCTCACGACCTCGCACCATATCCCGCAGTGGTATTCCCTGGAGGAGAAGACCCTGTCCATGGCGTAAGCCATCTTCTTCGCGAGCCAACCCTTCCACAGGTTCACGCCTATGGTCGCGCTGACCCTCCCGAGGTACTCCGACCGCGCGACCAGCCCCCCGCTCGCGGAGACGATGTCCCTGAACTCATCCTCGGTGAACCCGCAGTGCATGTGCGTCCTATCGAGCTGGTGCGGCTCCACGACGCCCAGGGCCCACATCTCCTCGTTCCTGAGCGGCACGGACACGAGCACGTTGCTCCTCGACGCCCTCAGCGCCTTCGACAGGAGGCCGACGGGGTCCCGGGTGTGCTCGAGGATGTCGTAGAGCACGACCGTGTCCGCCTGCGGCAGCTCCAGTTCAAGGGCGTCGCCCACGAGGAGCTCGACGCCCTCGGGGTACTCGTACCCGTCATACCTCTTGACATCCACGCCCGTGTACCTGCCCTTCCAGCCGTTGTCCCTGAGGAACGTGGACAGCTGGCATGTGGCGCACCCTATGTCGAGCACATCCCCCTTCTGGTGCTCGAGGACCTTCTTGGCGAGTTCCGGGACTGACTTCCATCTCTTCCAGCCGAAGTCGAAGTCCGTCTTGACGTAGCAGCGGGATCCGTCCCTGGATGTCATGGAATGTGCGACTCGATTATTGTTCCGGGCATTAAAGGTAGCGAACGACGGGAGGGAAGACGCGAGGGATTAAGAGGGCTCGGGCCTTTCCGAGGCCAGGAGAGGGGAATGTCCAAGCGCGCGCTGATCACGGGCGTCACCGGCCAGGACGGATCGTACCTCGCCGAACTGCTCCTGTCCAAGGGGTACGAAGTCCATGGCATGGTCAGGAGGCTCGGCTCCGCGCGCCTTGAGCGGCTCTCGGAATCCAAGTCGTCGATACACTTCGTCGAGGGCGACCTCCTGGACCAGACATCGCTCGAGAGCGCTGTCAAGAAGTCCAGGCCGGACGAGGTGTACAACCTCGCGGCGCCTTCGTTCGTCGCCAGCTCATTCTCACAGCCTGTTCTGACAGGGGATATAGTCGGCATAGGTGCCGTCCGTATGTTCGAAGCCGTCAGGACTCACGCGCCGGGGGCGCGCGTGTACCAGGCCTCGTCGAGCGAGATGTTCGGGGCGGCCACGGACTCGCCTCAGAACGAGAACACGCCGTTCGACCCACGGACCCCGTACGGCGTCGCGAAGACCTTCGCGTTCTGGACCGGGGTGAACTGCCGCAGGAACTCGGGCATGTTCGTCTCGAACGGTATCCTCTACAACCACGAGAGCCCGAGGAGGGGGCCGGAGTACGTCACCCGCAAGATAACCCTCGGGGTCGCGAGGATAGCCAAGGGGTTGCAGGAGAGGATAGAGCTGGGCAACCTGGACGGGAGGAGGGATTGGGGGTACGCTCCCGAGTACGTCGAGGCCATGTGGAGGATGCTGCAACTGGACGAGGCGAACGACTTCGTGATAGCTACGGGCGAGACGCACACGGTCAGGGAGCTCCTCGAGGAGGCGTGCAAGGCCGCGGGGATACCGGACCCGATGTCCGTGGTATCCGTGAGCCAAGGGCAGATGAGGCCCGCGGACTTCGTTCACCTCAGGGGCGACGCGTCCAAGGCGAAGCGGAAACTCGGTTGGGAGCCGAGAACGAGGTTCAGGGAGCTCGTGGGGATAATGGTCAAGGCGGACCTGGAGAGGGTCTCAGAATAGAATCGGCGTCTTGAGCCGCCGACTCACTTGCCGTCGTCGCGGATGTACTTGTAGACGTCCTCGACGTCCTTCTTGAGGAGCGCGTCGTCCGCATAGAGTTTCTTGAGCCACAAGTCCAGGTTCATGTACGACTCCCTGATCTCGGGATCGGTCTCGCCCATCTTCTTGAGCATCGGGAGCCAGAGTATCTCGTACAGGGCGACCTCCTTGGCTGGCATTTTCTCCTTGGCGTACGGGTTCCTCTCGACCAGGACCGTCATCTGCTCGCGCCACATCTTCATCCTGATATCCCAGAAGATGGCGAACACCCAGATGGCCGCCACGAGGATGAGCAGGAGGAACGGTACGCCCGTGTAGGGGGTCTCGAACAGAGTCCCCCTCCAGCTCATGAAGTTGTACAATTGCAGCGCCAGGTTCAGGGCCAGCAGGACGAGCGTCGCAATCTGCGAGATCTGCTGGAACCGCCACATCTGCAGCATGAACCACTTCTTGGGGCCACCGTTCACCAGAGGACGCTCCTTGGATACGAGTCAAATCCCTTCGCAGTATAAGATGGTTGCCCGGGCGCGTCAAGTCCGTCCCCCCGAGAGGGACTGAAGCAGATTAGATGGG
>JBFXGF010000015.1:0-12010 GCA_050178275.1 Thermoplasmata archaeon
CGAGAAGACCGCCGTCCACCCCGGGTCCGTGTTCAAGGTCACGAGTATCTCCCCCTCGAGCAACTCGGACACCTGCTCGATGGACTCCACGACCCTCACAGTGCCCGTGACGATCCCGGGGCTCGCCGAGGTCCCCGTTATCCTTAGCGCGTCCCCTTGCCTCGACACCGTGTCGTCGAACTCACGGTCCCCCCTTAGGAACTTCGGAGGCAGGATATGTCTGTACGTCTCAAACTCCTTCCTCCTGGCCCCCGTCAGGGCCTTGAGGTCTCCCTTCGACCCGCCGCCCGCCGCGTCGAACACCTCCTCCTTGCTCAGGAAGAACACGTCCTTGGGGTCCGACAGGACACCCCGCTCATGGAGCCTCGTCCCATATTCCAGGAACAGCCTCCTCTGTCGTAGTATCTGATGGTCGAGGTAGAACCGCTGGTTCTCTCGGAAGACGAGGTATATCTGGGCGTACTTCAGCACAATCCTGAAGATGATCTTCTTGCCGAAGCCCCACTTGAGTTTCGACACGCGCGTCAGTATGTCGCGCTCGGCCTCCAGTCTCTCAGCGATCTTCCTCCTCTCGAGCTCCTCGAGGTCGAGCCTGCTAGATCCCACCAGCGATTTCAGGACGTCGACGACGAGTGTCGGGTCGTCCTTCCACCTCGGGAAGAATATCTCCCTCGTGTGAGACCTGTGACCGTATTCCCCCATGAAGGAGTCGAAGGCTTCCGAGTAGGCCCCGAGCCCCTTGTCGTTCCGCAACCTGACCAGGAACTCGTCTGACGAGAGCGTCGTCAAGGCCTTCAGGACGTCCGCGTCCCCCTTGGCTAGCCTCGTCAGCTTTGCGAGCGCGATGTTCGTCTGTATCGTCCTGTTGTCCGGGAGGCCTGAGATGAGCTTCGAGTACAGGGCGCCTGACCTGTCACCCAGCCAATCGGTCAGCCACCTCTTCAGCATCAGGTTCATCCCGATGCTGTGGGTGACCATGCCGTATCTGATGAGCCTATAGTGTTTCAGGAGGGCGTTCTCCATCGAGTCGAACTCCGCCCGCAGCTGTCCGTCATCAAGCGTGCGCAAGTCTAGCGCGTCGAACCTCTTCATGTCCTCGAGGAAACGCGCGGCCCATCTCCTGTAGGCCTTGTCGGTCCTGGTGATCATGCCGTCATGGTCCAAGACCATGATCCTCAGCTCTGCCAGGAGCCTCCTGAGCAGCTTCGTGTCCGCGTTGGCGATCCTGGCCTGTTCGGATAGGGGGAAGTAGTTCAGCAACTCCTTCGTGCGGGAGAACTTGGGATTGTATGTGAACACTTCCTCCAGCACGGCCGAGCTGAAGTACACGTGGCCCTTGTGTACCCTGATCAGCTCCCCGTCGGTCAGGGATCCGTACCCCATGATCTTGGCGCCCTCATGGTTCACGATGTCAGTCAGGTACGCCCCGAGCAGGGAGAATAACAGGGGCGAGGTGACATCCGCCCAGTACTCGTCCCCGTAAGCCCTGGTCCAGAGCAGGGTATCGTCCCCTGGAACGGTCGTGATAGGCCTTGACTGCAGGAGGAACACGTTGTCGCCTTCAATCGCCCATTCGATGTCCTGCGGCCTTCCGAAGTGTCTCTCGACCCTGATACCTACATCCGCCAGCAGCCTGACCTCAGCGTCTGATATCGAGGGCACTCGCCGGTCATCCAGTGGGACATCCCCCACCACGCTCCCGTGCTGGCCGAGGCGTATTTCCTTGGTCTTCTCGCTTACCGACTTCTCAAGGACATCACCCGAACCCCTGTCGCACTCGAACCTGTCAGGCGTGACGATTCCGGACGCGATGGCCTCCCCCAGGCCCCAGCTGGCTTCGATGAGCATCCTGTCGTTCCTGCCCCGGACAGGGTCGACCGTGAAGAGTATCCCTGAAGACCTCGCGTCGACCATTCTCTGGACGACGACGGCGATGCCGTGCTCCAGGTGGCCTATGCCCGAATCGTTCCTGTATGCTATCGCGCGCTCGTTCCAGTACGACGCCCAACAACGCCTGACCGCCTCGGGCACCTCATCGGTCCCGACGTTCAGATACGAATCCTGCTGTCCCGCGAAGGACGCGTCCGCCAGGTCCTCGGCGACAGCAGAAGACCGGACCGCCCACAGTGAGCCAGGCCCGCTCCGCTCCAGCTCGCTCGTCATCTCGTCAGCTAGGTGACGGTCGACGGGCGCGGAGATGATCATCTCCTTGACCCTCTTGGATACGAGGGACAGGGCGTCCCCTTGAGACCAGTCGGTCTCTTGAAGCAGGGCGGAGACGACCTCGCCGAGGCCGTTATCCTTCATGAACTGCTCGTACCGCTGGACAGGTACCACTAAGCCTTCGGGGACGGGGAACCCGGCGGACATCAGCTCATTGAGGTTCGCCGCCTTCCCGCCCACTGTGCGCGAGTCGCACGTGCCCAACTCAGAAAGACGTATGAATCCATCGACCATCTTATCGGCGTCCGGGGGAACGGATAGGGATCTGCGCATGTCCATGCGGCGCCAGTGCTCCCGAATCGGCTACGGGTGCATAAACTGTTCCATCTGACCATTCGCTGGGGCCTTACTTCCAGCTACGGACGCTTAGTCTCAGCAGGTCCATGCCTCTCAGTTCCGCCACGAGCTTGTCGTCCTCGTCCACAACGGGCAGGTCGTTCAGGTGGTGTTCGACCATGAGCTTGGTCGCGTTCACGAGCATCTCGTCCTTGGAGACCTTGACGGGCTTCGCCATCACCTGGTTAACCCGCTCGTCCGTTATCTCCATCAGCATCTTCATGAAAGAGGTCACTCCAGTCGACCTGACGCCCAGCATGTACCCGGCGTGTCTCAGGAGCACCTCGAGCGTTATCGTCCCCGCGAGCCTCCCGTCGCCGTCGAGGGCGTACACCTTGTGCGTCTCGTCGTCCTCTATGATGGCCTCTACCGCCTCGCGCAGTGGCGCGTCCACGCGGACCGTGGCGGGCCTATCGGTCCTCGCCACCCTCTCGAGCACTTCCCACACCCTGAGCTCGTCAATCGGTCTTTCGTCCGTCATTCACCCTCCTCCCGGGGAACATCACTCCTTCTTGATGGTCACGACCGTCTGCGGGAACGGTATCTCTATGCCCGCCTCGGTGAGCTTGAGATATATCTCCTCGACGAGTCGGTCGCCCGCGTCCATGCGCCCGGAGTCCTTGGTAATCCAGCAGATCACCTTGAACAGCAGGGCCGAATCGCCCATCTTGTCGAACAAAATCAGCGGCTTGCGGGTCTCGTCGGTCAACAGCGAGCACGGGCTCGCCTCGATCGCCTTCATGATGGCCTCACGGACCTTCTTCGGGTCCGAACCGTATGCGACACCGACGTCCACATTGATCCTGGCGGGGTCGGCCACGTTGCTCACTCGAGCGATCTTCTCGTTCACGAGCTTGTTGTTCGGCAGGGCGATTTCCGTCGCGTCGGAGTACCTGTAGAGCCTGCAGGTCCTCAGACCTATCCTGCGAACCTCGCACCAGTCCCCGTCGGCGAGTATGATCATGTCGCCCTCGGCGAACGGTCTGTCAAGGAGCAGGAACACCCCGCTGAAGAAGTTGGATAGAGTGTCCTCGGCCGCAAAGGCGAGTACCATCGAGATGACGACACCGCCAGCCAAGAACATGGTGAGGTCGACGCTAAGCACGTTCAGGATGTACCCGAGCGCAGCGAGGCCTATCACCACGACCCCCAGCTTCTCCACGACCGGTATAATCATGTCGTCAAAGTTGCTCGAGGTCTTCTTCGCGATCATCTTTCCGTAGTACACGATGATCTGCCTGAACAGCTTGTACGCGAGATAGAATATGACCAGCACGATTGCGACGCTGAATATCGAGAGGGCCAGGTTCCTGGCGTCGACCGATATGTGCTCATGGAGCGCGTCCAGTGAGTTCACGAGTCCGAACACGAATATCAGGATCAACACAGGGGTGCGGATTATCCCGAGGATGATGTCATCGAGCATCGTGGTCGTCTTTCGGGAGATTGCGTAGGCAATCGCATCCATCAGGTAGGCGACGCCGACTGCAATCACGAGCCAGAGTATGACGTCTAGCAGGAACACGCCCCACTCGTTGTCCAGGGGCGGTGGCAGTGGGTTATCGAAGAGGTACAGGACCTTGTTCGCGGCCCCGAAGGCGCTGATTATCTCGGTCGAGGCGCTGACGGAGGAGACCTGGACGAGGAAATCATCTATGTAGACACTGAGTACGACCGTCAGGTTGGACGTCACATCGCCTTTCTCGAACGGGGCGTTGACTGTCGCGGTCACGGAAGCCAGTTCTCCAGGCCCCAGTGATAGTGACGATGCGCTCAGGTCCGCGGACCACCCTTCGTACGCTATGCTCGCCTCGAGCGATACCGTCAGGTTCGCAGCTGGGTCGATATTCCATATCGTCCAGTTATACGTCACCGACTCCCCGGCGACGAGAGTCTTCTCATAGACGTCGATTGTGATGACCCGGAGGAACTCTGGCTGCTCCGCGGCCGCGGACCCGAGGGAGGCGGCGATCGACAGCATCACGAGCGCTGCCGCCATCACGGGCATCATCCTGGGATTCCTAAAGGGGCTCATACCCTCACTGGAGTGCATTCTTTTCGACTGACAATAGGCACGCAGGACTTAACGGTTTTGGAGCCTGCTCAATTCCTGACCATAGAAATTTCGAAGGCCCTGTGGCTAAGCCACAGGGCGTTTTGTTCACCTGTCCCCGTGGAGACCGTTACCTCCTCCTCTTCCAGATCACGAGCGCGCCCAGCATCGCTAGGCTCAAGGCCGCGGCCACCTCGACGATCAGGAGTGAGCTCTCCGGGGTCAGTATCGCGGAGCTGCTCGCTCCCTTGTCGTACATGAGCACGATGGTCCCGACATCGAGGACCCCCTCGCCTATGGTGACGGATATCGAAACGTCGGCGTACCCCTTCTTCGAGATGACGAGGTCGTAGGCGCCTGGGGTCAGTCCGCGTATCAGGAAGGACCCGTCTGTGCCAGTAAGCGTGGACGCCACGGTCATCCCGTTGAGCATGACCTCCACGGCCGCGCTCCTCAGGGGCCTGAGAGCCTCAGACACGACAACGCCCCTCACGCCGGCTCCGATGTCGCCGACCTCTATGGTCACCGTCGCGGAGTCCTGTACCCCGTAAACGTTGGTGACCGTCAGGGTGACGATGTAGTCCCCGCGCTCAACGTACACATGCTCGATTTGCCATCCGAGGGCATAAGTCCCGTCGCCCAACGACCACGCGTACTCGATTATCCCGCCTTCGTCGTACGAGCCGTATGCGTAGAAGGTGACGGTCTCCCCGGTGTCTGGGACGAGCGGCGTGTGTACGATCGAGGCGACCGGCACGGACGCGACCGTCAGGTTCGCCCAGTCTTGGTCGACCATCATGTCGTTGTCCATGACCGTGAGTCTGACCTCGTATACTCCTTCGTGCTCGTACACGTGTGTCACGGTCATGCCCTCCGCGACGCACCCGTCCCCGAACTGCCAAGTGTAGGTCGAGATCGCGCCATCAGGGTCGAACGAGTGGCTGGCGTTGAAAGTCACGCCTTCCCCTACTAGCGGGAGTGGGGGCAGATAACCTATGATCGCGACGGGCGGTGCCGGCTCCCCGCCGACCCGCACGTCCACGCTCGTGGTGCCAGAGGCCCCGCCGCCGTCATAGACCGTCAGGGTGACGGTGTATACGCCTTCGTAGTAGTACGTGTACGAGACTTCTGGGTACCAGGTCCAGACGAGGTCACCGTTCCCAAATTCGAAGCGGTAGTACTCTATCCACCCATCTGGGTCATACGATTCCCCCGCGTCGAAGAACACGGTATCGTACGGGTCCGGGTTCTCCGGCATGTATGTCAGGGCCGCCACGGGCGGCGCGTTCTCGTGGACGTATATCAGTGACTGAGTCGTCGCCGCCGCCCCTTCGTTGTCCACTACCGTCAGTGTGACGTTGTACTCCCCCGCCTCGTAGAAGGTGTGGTTGAGCGCCCCCCATTCGCCTGTCGAGCCATCGCCGAAGTCCCACAGCCATTGAGTGATCCATCCATCGGGGTCGTAGGAAGACCATCCGTCGAAGTAGACCTCTTGCCCTGGCGAGGGTTCGCTGGGCCACCAGTACATGTACGCGTACGGCGGCAGGTTGACATTCTGGGTCTCGGAGAGCAAGATGTAGTAGACTGGGACCTCGCTGTAGCCGCCGAACGCCGACACGGAAACCCAGTAGGTTCCCTGGGGCAGGTCCGCCGTTATGAGTGAGGAAAGCCCTCCCCCGGAGTCGTCGTCGTATGCGATCGGGGAGTAGGGCACCCCGGCCTCGTCGTAAAGCGTCATGACCGTGTCGCCCGAGCCGTTTATTATGGTCCTGATCTCGACGCTCGTGGGTTCCGCTAGGGTGAACGTGACATAGTCGTCGTCCCACTCGGGAACGATGCTATGTGTCTGCACCTCCCCAAACTCGATCACGCTCGCCAGAGCGTAATAATCGTCGGGCTCGTACATGTCCACCTCGTATGGGAGGCGGACATCGAACCATATGCCTGTGGATAGGTTCGCGTTCTCAGCGTCCCAGACCGCGAGCCATTGGTCCCCCACGGTTCCGAACACGACCTCGAAATAATGGGTTCCCGCGTCTTCGGCGGTGAACGTGTAGTCCTCCGGCAGCAGGGCGCTCGCGTCAGTCGACGAGAATGACAAGGTCCCTCTGTAGTCGGTGCACGGGTTGCCGTAACGGTCAGTCACCGTGACAGTGACCCCGACCGGTTCTCCGACAACGACATGGTACATGATGTTCTCGAGCGATATCACGTACGGCTCCGACGTCTCAGTCTCCGCCTGGAACTCTATCCATGGTATACCATACGGTAGCAGCCCGACTCTGTCCCACTCGGACGCCAAGTGGTCATGGGCTGTCTGTTCCATGGACCATGTGTACATGTCCAGCGGCCCCTCGAAAGTCAGGGTCCTGAGGTCTTCGTCGATCGATACCATCGACGGGAAGTCATACGGCGACGGTTCGGAGTATGGGCTGGCCATGTGGTAAACAGCGGTCGTCACGTTGTCCTGGTACGCCTCGTCGATGAACAGCTGCGGGCCGTCGGGCCATTCGAAGGACATCCGCTCTCCCTCGGAGAGGTTGAACGCCCCAGGCGTGTAGTCGAACGGGATCCACTCCCCGTACAACGGGCTCCCGGCGTACATGTTCATGTAGATCTTGTCCTGGTAGATGTCGAAGTCGGACGGCCCATAGTAGCCCGACGACGGGAGGATGTCCTGGAGCATCCCTCTCCAGGCCCAGCTGAGGCGGCCCGTTGAGATGTCCTTCCAGCCGAACACGGCCCCGGTCACGGCGGTCGAGATGTCTATGTCGGCCGAGTCCGGGGATATCACCGCGTGCATCAAGAAGTCCTCGAAGTACCACTCCGTCGGCATGAACGCCTCGTGGAGCCACTTGGTCATTAGGGCTTCCATTCCCCACGAAATGATGTTGTATTCGATGACCACTGTGTCATTGTATTTTGAGGCGCTGATGTCGTCGACCGCAATCTGCAGGGGCCACTCGTACATCGAGAAGACCCCGAGGCGCTCTGCCTCGTCATACATCCAGGAGGTGTAGGCGTACTTGAACGACTCCCCCTCGTACGCCCACCAGGCGTCGAAGTCCTCGAACTCCCCGTCGGTTATGCCCATGACGGCCTTGGCGGCCGTGAGGTCGAGCTCGGTCGTCCCCGACAGGCGCGTCCACCACCCGTCGTACCAGGTGAACACGTTGCTCCATTCCTGCGCCTCCTCGGGCGTGATGTACTGCAGGTACCAGTTGATGGTGGCCGTCCCTCCCCGCTCAGTGCCGAGATACGGCAGGAACTGCGGGTCGTCCTCCATGCTCACCTCCGGCAGGTTGTTGGCGTCGACCTCCAGCTGCATGCTGCTGCGGTATTCACCGATGGTTCCTGGCTCGTAGCGAGACAACTCTCCGTAGATGAACGGATACGAGTCGGACAGGACCTCGGTCATGTATCTGTAGTCCCACCAATCTCCGAACGGCTCCTGGAACATGTCGTGCCACTGGTAATTGACAGTCCTCTGGGTGGTCTGCCCGTCGGTGACGACAACGATCGACTGCGACAAGACCTGGTGACCCTGGACCCCGTCGTGCAAGGTGACCCAGAGTTCCAGCCCAGCCGCTGGGGCGGAGTACACATGGCTTTGGCGTACCACCTGAGGCGCCGACGTGCCGAATATCTCGGTCACCACGACCTCGCCGTCCCCGAACGACCAGTTGACGAGGAGTGAATCTCCGTCAGGGTCGGATACGACCACTTCGAACACGATTTCCTCCCCGACGACGGCCTCATACGCCGGAAGCAGGGGTGTGTCGAAGACCGGGGGAAGGTTCTCGCCCCGAGGCGCTAGGTCCAGCCATAGCCAGGGGAGGCCAGACGTGAAGGTCATGCCTGGGTGAGATGTCCAGTCGCCCCAGCCCACGAACCTGGCGTCCGTGTACGCGTAGAGACCGAAGTCGTAGTACGGCGGTGTCTCTGTGTATGAGTCGTAGACCCACTGTTGGAGTTTGTCGACGATTATCCTCCTCTCCTCCCTGTCCATCGTGTCGAGGGCGAGGGAGATGTTCTGGTCATAGGCAGAGTAGGCGCCCGTTATGCCCCATTCGTCCGGGGCGTCGGTGTAGTTGATGTCGTTGTACCACCAGGGCCCCATCGGCATCTGGCAGTTAGTTCCTCCTGGGCCAATCCCCGAGGTTAGCCATGTGATTAACGCCCCCTCGATGGGCTCAAGTCCCCAGCCCCAGTGCCAGACCCATATGTCGTAGTCTGCTTTGTACCATGCCTGGTTGATCATCACGCCCTCGGACTCCACGCTCGGCTCGAGCCCTATGCCCGCCTCGCCGGCCCAGTATGTCCAAACCTGCGTGATCAAGTAGTAGTTGTTATTCGTATTCGGCGCCTGGCACCGTATGCCCGAGAGTTCGGAACCTACCGGGAGCAGGCCTTCCCGGACAACGTAAGCTTCGGCCGTGGCCTCGAGGTATCCGTCCCCGTCCGTGTCAGCTCCGTACCCGTTCTCGATGAGCAGCGCTCTGGCGGCGGCGGGGTCGTATGGGAGCTCATTCTCGATGTCATGGTGCCAGTATCCGGGTTGGATGACCGAGTCGGCTTCAGTTGCCAGGCCCCTGAGGATCCCGTTGACGATGTATCCCTTGTCCATGGTCATGAGCAGAGCCTGTCGGACCACCGGGTCAAGAAGGTGAGGGTTGCCGTTGCCGTATGTCGCTGTCCTGAACGACATCGGGATTGCGTTTATCGCGACATCGCAGATGCCTGGTTCCGACACAACCTGCTTGATCACGCTGACCGAGGCGTCATTCCCAAGGATTTCCAAGAACAAGTTCGTGTCATCCCCGAGGCTGACGGCGTCCAATGTCCCCATGTTCATGTCAAAGGCCATGCTGACTGCGTCGGCGTACACGAGGTATGTGACGCCTGGTACGCTGACGGACCGGTCCGAGCCGAAATCCGCCTCGCCATGGTAATTCGGCGCCGTCGTGAACCTGTACCAAGACCCGGCCAGCATGACATCGAACATGAACGGGCCACTCCCCACGAGGTCATCAGGGTCGATTGCGTCGAGCGGGTTCCTCATGGCGCCGTACAGGTACTCGGGTACGATTGGCACGCCCGCGAGGTCGTCTATGAGGGTCGCCTTGGTCGATGTCGTGGTGATGGATACAGTGTACTCATCAAGGGCGCGGACTTCGGCCACGCCGATGAATTGGTCTATCCAGGAAGACCCGGGGTTGTTCATGATCAGGTTGAAAGTGAACGCGACGTCGTTTGCGGTGAGCCTGTGAGATGTGTCATAGGGGTCCGTGATTGCCCGGAAGTACGCGTTATGGGTTATGTTGATGATCGTGGTCATGGTCCCGTTTACATTCACAATCTGCGCGAACGAGTTCGCCAGGTCATATGTTGGCCCCCCATAGTTCTCATCATAGACGAATAGGGAGCTGTGGATCAGGTGACACGCGACGAAGTCCTCCTCGACACTGGGTGTGAGCGGGTTCCATGAGCTGAAATCCCCTGTCCACCCCACGGTCACGTATTCGCCATCCGTGGCCTCCGAATACGCCACATTGGTCGACTCCTGCCCGTCTCCGCCCGCTCGCGCCATTGACAGGCACATTATCAAAACCAGCACCACAGCTGAGAATCTAACCGCTCCGACCCCTCGACCTATCATATCTCGCCCCTCCTCCAGGAACGAACCGAAGGCAATTGAGCGTAACGCTATATAATTCATGCGGGGGAATTCTGTACACTGACTCCCATTGAATCATGTCTTTGGCTCGACCATGCGATGACGGCCGTCATTCGCCAGGAACGGGTTCGGTCATGGGGTGGAAACGTATAATTCCACGATGTCACTTACGAGTGTCGCGATGGAACCGTCAGTGGTCGAGGTGAGCGGGCTCACCAAGAAATACCCTCCCGACACCACCGCCGTCGAAGGAATCAGCTTCTCCATACAGAAAGGCAGTGTGTTCTCCATCCTGGGCCCTAACGGCGCGGGCAAGACGACGACCGTTGAGATTCTCGAGGGTCTGCGCACGCCCACATCCGGCACAGTCTCGGTCCTCGGAGCTGACATCTCCAAAGGCTACGGCCCAGTCAGGAGGCGCGTAGGGGTGCTCCCACAGAACTTCGAGCCTTTCGACATGCTGACCCCGACTGAGGCGGTTATCTACTGGGCCGACCTGTTCGAAGTCAGGGTCGGGCGCAGGGACGCGGAACGCCTGCTCGAGCGCGTGGGTCTGGAGTCGAGGAAGAAAGCCATGTCCAAGACTCTCTCGGGCGGAGAGAAGAGGAAGTTGGGAATCGCCCTGTCAATCGTGAACGACCCGGAACTACTGTTCCTCGACGAACCGACGACGGGCCTCGACCCCCGCGCCAGGAGAGACCTCTGGAAGCTGATCGAGGAGGCGAAGGCGGGTGGAACGACCATAGTCCTCACGACTCACTACCTGGAGGAGGCGGAGAGACTCGCGGACGAAGTCGCGATAATGCACAGGGGCAAGATCATCGCGGAAGGCGCCCCCGAGGAGCTCGTCTCCGCCCATGGCCATGGCACGTCCATCGTGCTTGTCGGCGCCGGCCAGGAAGGGCTCAGGGAGCTGTCCAGACGCGGAATCGCGGCGCATGAGGTGGATGGCGACGTCGTAGTGTCCGTGGAGGACCGGAACGAGCTAAGGAAGATGTTCGCGAAGCTCTCCTCGATAGAGGTCACTTACAGGGAGATGTACACGAAACGTCAGACCCTCGAGGACGTCTTCCTCGGGCTCATAGGCTCCAGGATGGACGAGGGGGTGCTCCAGGAATGAACCGATTGCTCTCCGACACGATATCGTTCGGGCGGCAGTACCTCCGCACGAAGATCGGCCCGTTCTTCTCATTCGTGTTCCCCATCCTGCTCATACTGCTCTTCGGCGCCTTGTTCAGCAATCAGGGCGGAGGAGGCGAGATATCACTCCCCGTCCAGAACTTGGACGATGGCCCGTATTCAGTCGCCCTGATGGATATGATGAATCAGACAGGCTACTTCCGGATATCTATGATCGAGGACGAGGGCGACATAGCCGATCACGTGAACGATAACTCGCTCTCACTCGCGTTGAGCATCCCCGCCAACTTCAGCTCGAATGTCGCTTCATCCACTCCCGTCCAGGTCGTGCTTTGCGGCGACACGACCAGATCGACCTTCCCCACGGTCCAGGGCGTCCTGGGCGCCGTGATCAACCAGATGAACTACAACCTCTCGGGGTCAAGCCAGGTTGTCTCGTTCGAGGTGCAGTTCGCCGGTTCCGAGGAGTACGGGGCCTATGACTTCCTGCTGCCCGGTTTCGTAGGGTTGACCGTCATGGTGAGCGCGATGTACTTCATGACGGCCACCTGTGCTGAGCACAGGTCCCGAGGATACTTCAA
>JBFXGF010000016.1:0-11810 GCA_050178275.1 Thermoplasmata archaeon
ATGACCCTGTCACTCATCGTCGGGAAGGGTATCCTGCCCGTGGCCTGAGCCTGCGAGATCGAGCTGTACACGGTGAACCCGAACATAGACGGCACCCCCGCGGCCAGGGACTTCCTCACGCTCTCCAGGACCTCCACCTTGGACAGGTCCGACGGGTCGTGCCTGAAGTATCTGATGCCCCTGTAGTTGTCCGCGAACGAGTAGCAGAACGCGCCCGGCTCGTGGTCGAACCCGGGGTCCTTGTCGGTGTACGGCCAGTACTTCTCGGGCGGCACCCCGAACAGCACGAGCGCGCCCATCGTGGACCGGATGTACGCGCCGCTGTCCCCCCGGAGCTCCGCGAGGTTCCTCGTGGCCTTGTACAGGAAGAGCCTCGACGCGTCCAGGTGCTTGCCGAACGCCCTCCTCTCGTAGTACTCCACGATCCCCACGCCAGCGTTCGCCGTGCACGAGCCTATCCCTCCCTGGTCCTCGACGGGAGGGCACCATCTGCGCAGGTCGACGGACGGGGGCAGGGTCGTGTCGTCAGCCTCGGCGATGCCCAAGGGCCCCACGAGCGCCCGGATCTCGTCCCTGTCGAGCAGCGCCCTGCTCTCGAACGTGTAGTCCCTGATGTCCGGATAGTCCGGGAGCCAGCCCATGCCACGCTTGACCTCGTCCATCGCCTCGCCGTGCCCGTCGGGACATGCCCGACGGTGGTTCCAGCCACGTCACGGTATTTCACCGTTTTGAGTGCATGTAGCGTCGACTGGCCGGACAGGCCCGCAAGGCGTCACTGTCCGCACGCGTGAGATGGTATCACGGAACTGTCATCTCCACCGACACATGCATACGTCCGAGGCGGGTCCATGTTCGCAATCAGGAGGCCCAGGCTGTTCATACTGGAGTGCATACCGAAGTCTGACGAGTGCGAGGAAGGCGAGGTGCTGTTCAGGTTCCTTGAGATGACGGACCCGAAGGACATCGCAATCAAGGGGTTCACCACCAAGAAGGAATTCCTTGGCTACCTCCGCCGGAAGAGGAGCCTGCGTGGGTTCGACTTCGTCCACCTCTCGGGCCATGGGGCCCCTGACAGGTGCGCCTTCGAGCTGCCGTTCGGGTATGTGGGTCCCGAGGAGTTTCCGCGGTCGTGCTTCGAGGGGAAGAGGGTCGCGCTATCGGCGTGCGGGATGTCCCGGAGGAACTTCGTCGAGCCCTTCATGGATGCCACCAGGGCGAAGGCGGTGATTGCCCCCAGGAAGGACATCAGTTACGATGACGCGACGATCTGGTACATCAACTACTACTACCTGATGCTGCACCACAAGTTCACGTCCGTCGGGGCCTTCGACCGAGTGAACGACATGCTGTGCTTCGGCCCGAGGAGAGGGCGCGTCAAGGGCGGGTTCGAGCACTGGTCCTGAGAGCTCCAACGACTGAGAGGACCTCGCGGCTTCTATACGGGGAACCGCCCCCTCCTATATGGGGTCATCTCCAGGCGTCTCTCGGCCTCGACGAACGTTATCGTGAACAATCGGAAGACCGGGTCACGGCCAATGAGGATCGGCGGGCTTCCCTCCGCTGGGACGTTCACTTCCGCCTCGATTGGGTCGCAGTACCTCCCTGCTCTGCCGAGCGTCAGTGTCACCTTCGACGTGAGGCGTTCGACGCTCCTCCCGTTCGCCACCATCATCGGTCTCTCCGTCCGGTTCAGTTCGAGCCCGAGATATTCGGCAAGTCCCATCGGGATCACCACCCCGTCCGAGCCGGAGTCGAGCAACCCATCCGTCTGGGTGCAGTCCCTTCCCTTGGACGAGATTATCAATGGCACCATCGGGTGGTACGCGTTGACGGGCTCACCCGTGTCCTTATCGACGATGGGCATCCCCGACAATGGGTCGCGTGCGGCCGTCTTCTTGTAGTGGAGATGGAGGTCGATAAGTCTCGTGGCCGCTCACCCTAGTAGAATGATGCCTGAGGGTGCAGGACCCTGGTCACGACCGTACCCTCGCGCGGGTACTTCTCGGCCAGCTCGAACATCTTCCGCACGTCCTGGCTCGAGGCGACCACCTTGCCGTTCACGACGACGATCCACTCACCCTCGTTGCCCGTCACGTCGTCAAGGGTCTCCGCGACTCTCGTTCCTGCCATGTTCCCGTCGTTTCTAGGGCGCGCCATCTATTTAATCGTATCACGCGGTCGAAGTGTGCCAGTAGTCTGGGCGGAGCTTGAGAGCTAAGGTGTCCCGTCGTCCCCGGCTCACTTCCTGTCCCGCTCGATCATGCCCATGAGGAGCATCGTCGCGATCAGGGTCCGCCTGTCGAACCGGGCTGGCAGCCTGGAGCAGTCGACCTCCCAGATGTCCCCTATGACCTTGAACTGCTGCTTGATCTCCGCGACCTGCTGTCCGCCGAACTCCACCACGAGCTGCTCGGGGACGAGGGCGCCTCCCGGGAGGAACTTGCGCGCGAGCCCCCTGCCGGCGCGCTCCGCGACCCTCCCCACGGGGTTCCCGTGGGCGTCGAGCAGCAGGTACTCGTCCTTGTAGATCCCCGACTTTATGGCCTGCCTGCGTATCTTCCCGACGACGCCTCCGGAGACGGAATCGACCACGGCGAACGTGCCCCACATGTCCACGACCTGCTCCTGCTGTATCCTGAAGAGCTCGGAGGACATCGAGTCGTCCGTGAAGACGCTGATCTTCTCCTTGATCCTGATGAGCTTCTGCTTCGAGTATCCCAGGACCGCGCCCTGCGCGCCCTCTATCCAGTACTGGTTCGTTATCGCGACGACCTTCTTCCTGATCCGGTAGTAGTTCTGGTACCAGATCGGGTTGCCGGGGGCCGATGTCAGGGGCGCGGGTTCGCCGCCCATGGGCGTGCCGACCCTGGCACCGCACACGCTGCAGAACGCTCCGCCCTCGACTATCTGGGTCTTACAGTTAGGACACTGCATGTTCATCCCATCCAGGACAGGAATCCCCCTGGCCGCATATAATGCCTTGTCGGCGATGCGTCCCCCGCCGCTGGGCCATCAGGCGTGCCTGAGACCAAAGAAGAGCGTGATCGCCACGGCCACCAAGATGACGATGGCGACGGCGAGGAGGTATATCAGCTCCCCCCGCCTGTCCGGGGCTCCGCGCCTATCCGGGGGCGCGCGTTTCTCCCGCCTCGGCTCCGCTCTCTGCTCGTCCTGCATGGTGTAGGGCTGCGGATATGGTCCCAGGCCCGCCATGTTCCCTCCCGAGTACTGAATCGCCCGGCTGGGTATATGAGACGTTGGGCGGTCTGCCACGCCCCGCCGGCCCGGCCGCTAACGCCTCCTCGGTCACCTTCAGGGGATGGAGTTGTAGGCCCTCAGGAACGCTGACCAGCCGGCGTCCTCCGCGAACGCGACCCCTTCGTCGTACTGGTCGATGTGGTACCAGTAGGTGGGGTCGAACGTCAGCCACCAGATCGAAAGCCCATGCATGTCCTGGGCCCACCCGCCGGTGTGCAGCGCGATGACAGCCTCCTCTACCGCGGCCATGACGTCACGGCACGCTTCTTGGACCGCCACATCGTCCACGTTGATTATCAGCTGCTCGCACAGGTCATGCACGTCAGGCATCGGGCCGGCGTAGTCGCTGCCGATTGCGGCGGTCACAGCGGCCTCGTACGCCGCCCTGTTCTCGTCGAGCCCGGCGATGAGCGCGTCGGACCAGGCGTTGTAAGCCGGGAGACTCGCGCCCATCGCCTCGACGTCAGTGACGACAAGGTTGAGCTGCCTCCCGGAGTGGTAGTAGCCGTCCCAGCCCAAGAGCATCATGTCTATCAGCTGTTCCGGGGTCGCCGCCGGGTCCTCGGCCAGAGGCGCGAACATCAGGTCGTACGGGAAGCCGTCGAAGGGGACGTACATCTCGGACGCGACCATGTATGTGACCAGGCCCGTGGTGTAGGCCTCGTAAGACACCTCCACGGCCGACATGATGCAGGCGTCGAACGCCAGGACATCTATCTGCAGAGCCGCCTGGTTCAGCGCGTCGCTGAACTCGTTCATCCTGATGATGTCACCGACCGTGACGCCCGACGGCGCTTCAACTGGTGACGAGTCGTCGCTGCAGAACCCGCGCCACGAGCCCCCGTGGTCCCACGGGATGACGCACATGTTCTCGGCCGGGTACTGCTCCTCGACTGTGTCGAGGAAGAGCGCGAACGTCGCTCCGTCGCCCGTGTTCATCTCATCCCACGTGTCCACGACCTCGTAGGTGTCTCCCGAGAACTCGATCAGCTCCAGCCCCTGCGTGCTGAGCCTGTCGACCAGCGCGACGACGTTCACGCGCTTGGAGGCCGGGATGCCCAGCAGGGCTGGCAGCGAGTAGTCGTCCCAGGCGACCTCGAGGTTGTTGTCCGCGCCGACGTAGAGCGCGACCGTCCAACTGTCCTCGCGCGGCCCGCTCGCCGCGGAAGCGGAGAATGCGAAAGTCGTTCCTGAGACAAGCAAGACTAGCACGATCAGAGATGCTCTTACACCACTCGACCTGAACATCGTTCCTCGAACCCCTCGCGTCACTAGACGCGAGCCCAGAATCGCCATGACGCTATATGAACCCGGCGAGCCTGGGGAAAACGCCCGTCTCGGCCGGCCTCCGCGCCCGCCGCCGTCACGTGAACGGCTTCTGGTGGATCACCTCGTTGATCCACTGCACGAGCTTCTTGTACGACTCCTCGCCCTTCGTCGTCAGCGAGACGCGGTCGTGCCCGTCGGAAGAGTTCTCCACGGCGACGAGCCCCCGCCCCTCCATCCACGAGATGTACCTCCTGAAGACGTCGTAGTTGACCCTCGAGGCCACCTGGAGCCGGGTCTTGAGCATCGGCTCCTCCTCCCTCCACAGACGCTCGAGCAGCCGGGCTACGACATACAGGTCGGGCTTCTCGAGCGCCTGAGGGGGTTCCATGCCGCTACAGCCCCCCGAGGTACGCTTCCATCTCCGCCTTCAGGGCCTGGAGGCGGCCGGTCAGGTCTGTGACGGTGGCCTTGTCCTCGTCCGCCATTCGCCTCCGCCACCTCAGGTAGATGAAGACAGAGACGAACGCGGACGCCGCGGACATCGCGAAGTAGGGCGCGGCGTAGGACATTTCGCCCCACAGGGTCGCTGTAATCCCGGAGACGAAATTCATCACGGCCAAGTAGGCGAATCCGACGACCGCCATCGCGTGCCACGGATACCTGTACGTGCCGGCCTTCCGCCTCACTTTGAGCCAGCCAGGAATCTCCGCGTACGACTGCAAGATCAGTTCGAATGAGCTCGGCTCGTCGTCCGGCGGCGACTCTGACGAGACCTCACGTGACAGGGCCGCCTCGAGCCTGGCTGCCCACGACCCGAGCTCGCTGATTCTCGGCTTGGCCTTCTTCGCGAGCAGCCGCCACGACACGGCGGTGAACCCGAGCCCGGCAGCGGCGGCGATGAGGGCTGATAGAGTCAGCCCGGTGGTGCCCAGGTCCCGGAGCAGCAGCAGGCCGCCAAGGATGGCCGCGACCGTCGACAGGACGATGCCCACTGTCACGCGCACGATGACGGCGTCGTGGTAGCTGGACCTCGCCGCTTCGTACGCCTCGGACGACAGCCTCCGCCCCTCGGACAGGCTCGCGACCAGCATCACCCTCGTGTCCGCATTCTCCACCTGCGGTCCGGGGACCGGCAGGCCGGACAGCCTCGGGAGGACCCTGGCGGCGACGAACACCGCGGACCTGTAGATCACGAACATCGCGGCGGCGAACGCGAGGGGCGTCATATAGGTCGTGAGCAGGAGCACGATGAATATGCCCCAGCCCATCGGAGTGCAGTCCGCGCAATACGAGACGAGGGTCCCTTCGGGGACTGTCCTCACGAATATGTCGACCGCCGAGGTCGTGGACACCCGCACGGAGAGCCGGTCGGGTTTCTGGGAGACACGGTACCCGGAGACCCGCAGCCTGTAGGCGAGGTCGGAGAGGACGGCGTCGGGACGCCCCTTCACCGTGGCGAGCATGAACCTCCACCTGAACGCGATGGCCATGCATATGACCGTCCCGACGAGGATGGAAGCTGCCATGATGAACGAGTTGGGGGGAAACATGGAGCTGGACCTCGGGGTCGCCATGCCGATGGCCGCGACCACGGCAATGAGGAGCAGGGTGAGCTTCGCGATCGTGAACAGTGCCCTCCGCCTAACGTCTTCGGAGCCGGGAGGTGCAGGGACGGTCGCCTGGGAGGGCGTGCGCGCGGCCGAGCGCTTCAGCCACTGGTGGCGCACGGCGAGCGCGGCGAACAGTATCATGCTGGCCACAGGGAGGCTGAAGTAGGGGGTCGAGTCGTTCTCCACGAGTACCGTCACCCGGAACGACCCCGGGTTCACGAACACCAGGAACAGCTCCCATTGGAACCCGCCCCCCGAGAACCCTCCGCTGGAGGCGCTGGTGCTGCTCCATCCGAAAGGGTCGGACTCGTAGTCGTCCAGGCCCGCCTTGAACCTTTCGAAGGCGAACCTGTCGAGGAGGAGGACGCTCAACTGGTACTGCATCAGGACGCGGTACTCGACGTTGAAGCTCCCATATCCGTAGAGCCCGATGCGGACTGCGTAGTACGAGTCGGCCTCCACCACAATCCTCTCAGCCTCCGTGTCCTTCGAGAGGAGCCCTACCGAGACGAGGGGAGTGCCCACGAGCAACAACGCGACCAGCACAGTGAACAGGGGGCGGTCGATCCTCTCCGGCCATCCCTTTCTTGGGGCGGTGTCGTCCCTTTCCGAGCCCTTCATCAGCCTCATGGAACCACCGCGTCACAACCAGGGAATGTGGCTAGATAAGCGTTACTCCTCGCCGATGAGCGTCCGTGGGGGAGCCCGCTATGACGGCCTCGCAAGCGGACCGTTGCGCGCATCCGCTCCGCGGTCATCCGCGGCCGGCGGCGGTGATATCGGGCAGGCTGAGACAGTCTGACCCGCGATGGTTCTTCCCCCTCCCCGGGCTCCCAGTTTAATACCCTGTTCCGCGATTCACCTCCGGTCTGATAAGGTGGTGTCAGACGGGTCGGGAGGAATGGCCGAGGGCAGGCGTGCTCGAGCCGGACGACTACAAGGTGTTCGTGTCCATGCCCGGCCTGGGGACGGTCTCGGTGTACGTGATGTTCACCGGTGACCCGGTCGATCTTGGCGCGATAGTCCTGTAGACGAGCGAGACACCGCGCCCGGCCCAAACCGTTGGCGGCGTGAGCCGCCACTCAACCCTTTTCCAGTTTTCCTCAAATCGAACATCCGGCCGCGGCCCAGTCTCCGTCAAGCCCCATCATGTCCGGCGCCTCAGAGGTTCGCGCCGCACGACTCGCAGGTCCTTCTGATGTCGTCGTTGAGGGCGCCGCAGTACCTGCACCTGACCTTGACGACCTGCCGTTCGACGATCTTCTCCCTCTCGACCCGCTCCTTCTCGATCGAGGACCGGGGCCGGTTCATGACCTCCCTGATCCTCCCCGAGTCCTCGAACATGCCGAGGTCGTCGAAGACCATCGCCGCCTCCTCGTACCTGTGGGCGAGCTCCAGGTTCTTCCCCACCTGGGGAGCCGTCCTGCGGACCTCCTCCGCGCAGCCGGGGCACAGCCGCTCCTTGTAGTCCTGGAGCACCTCGCCCTCCGGCATGGCCATGACCTTGGCGATCCCCTCCCGGTAGAGCCTCGTGTCCCGGACGTCAAGGCGGTCGATCCGGACCTTCCGAGCCCTCTGGATGATCTTGTCGTGCTGGTTCGGGAAGAGCAGCGTGGCGGACTTCCCCGAGATCATGGTCGCCCGGGCGTCCAGGCATTCCCTGTGATAGATGGTCCCGCAGTGGTCGCAGGTCCGCTTATTCGCGTAGAAACCCATCTTCGCGCTGCACGCGGGACAGACCTTGTTCTTCTTCAGTTGCATGCCAGGAGCGGGCGTAGCGCCGAACATTGAGAGCACCTACCCCCCGCATCCGCCGGTGTGGTCATAAGCTTTCGTCAGACGCGTGACGCGCCAGCCGGCCCCCTGTCAGGGGGTGTCCACGAACCCGGTCGGGAAGAACACTTTATCTCCCCCCTCCGGGATGGCCGCGGGAGAGATGGACATATGGAGTTCAAGGACCTCAGGCTCATAGGGCCTCTTCTGGAGGCAGTCGCCAAGCAGGGCTATACCGCGCCGACGCCGATACAGGAACAGGCGATCCCTCACATCCTTCAAGGGAAGGACCTGGTCGGGATCGCGCAGACAGGCACGGGGAAGACGGCCGCGTTCGTCCTGCCCCTGCTGCAGTTGATGTCACAGTCGCCTAGGCGTGTCGTCCCCAGGTCCCCGAGGACCTTGGTCCTCGCGCCCACGAGGGAGTTGGCCGCGCAGATCGACGAGAGCTTCGCGACCTACGGGTCGTTCATGAGGTTCAGGCACACCGTGATATTCGGCGGTGTCGGCCAAGGTCCTCAGGTCAAGGCGCTCTCGAACGGCGTCGATGTCCTGGTCGCCACGCCCGGCAGGCTGCTGGACCTGATGAACCAGGGCCACGTGAAGCTGGGCAGCCTGGAGTTCCTCGTCCTGGACGAGGTCGACAGGATGCTCGACATGGGCTTCATAAACGATGTCAAGAAGGTCATCGCGAGGCTGCCCGCGCAGAGGCACTCGGTGTTCTTCTCGGCGACGATGCCTCCGAAGATAAGCGAGCTCGCGAAGACGCTGCTGCGCAACCCGGTGCGGGTCGAGGTCGCCCCCCAGGCGACCACGGTGAAGCTGGTCCAGCAGAAGGTCCTCTTCGTGGACGAGAGGAACAAGGACGCGGTCCTGCTGGAGCTGCTGAGGCGGCAGGACCTGAAGTGCGTGCTGGTGTTCACGAGGACGAAGAGGAGGGCCAACAAGGTCGCGAAGATGTTGACCGACCACCGCATCCAGGCGGACGCCATACACGGCAACAAGTCGCAGGGCCAGAGGACGAGGGCCTTGGACAACTTCAAGTCGGGGCACGCGAGGGTGCTGGTCGCGACCGACATCGCCGCGAGGGGCATCGACGTCGACGACATATCCCATGTGATAAACTACGACCTTCCCGTCGACCAGGCCGATAACTACGTCCACAGGATCGGCCGGACGGCGAGGGCGGGGGCAGAGGGCACCGCGTACTCCCTGTGCGCTAGCTACGAGCGGGACACCTTGAGCGAGATCGAGAACCTCATAAGGCTGAGGATCGAGGTGATGCCCCATTCGTTCCATTCCAACGCGGCGCGGGACGCGGTCGGCGCCGCCGCGAGACCGCCCCCGAAACAACAGCGGGGTCAGAGAAGGCCACACGCGCCCCGGCAGAACGCGGGACATCGTCGACGGGGATAGATCGCCCGGACTCCTCTTTTCAGGACGAGCCATTGTCTCCTGCTGAGAGACTAGTGGAGTCCGGATAGGAGTCGCTCACCAGGGTGTGACGCGCCGCGCCGTGGATGCCGTGCCCCCGGACGTCCCGACCTGCCCTATACCATCGTCGTCGGTTACCGCCTTATCGTGTAGCAGCAACACAAGGTTGGGCGATGGTGTGCATTGGTCGTATTGCACCGGGTCAAGACGTGATTCTTCTCTATCTCCTAGGTTGTGGGGATCTCTTGCGCACTTGTACTTGTGAATGGAGGAAAGTAAAATGGAAAAGGAGTTTAGCGTGAAGCTGGAGAACAGGTCGGGTGAGCTGGCACGGATGACGGAAGTCCTGCGGAAGGACGGCGTGAACATCCGCGCAATCTCGACAGAGCCGAAGGCCGAGGTCGTGAGGATAGTCGCTTCCGACCCGGAGAAGGCCCGCAAGAGCCTCAGCGAGTCGAAGCTGGAGTTTTCCGAGAGGAACCTGCTCGTGGCCAAGATCGAGGACAGGCCAGGAGAGCTAGCAAGGATCTCGGAGACGCTCGCGAAGGCGGGTGTCAACATCGACGCCGCGTACATGCTCGACAAGGACTCGAAGCATGTGCACATGGCGTTAGCCGTCAGCGACGAGAACAAGGCCATGAACGTCCTGAAGCTGTGAGTCGGGAACGCTCCCGGCCAGTAAACCCCTTTAATTCGCTAATTTACTCTGACAGACCGGAAGGGGATGGGCCATCTGGCCATCATCCCTCCGGTAACGAGCCAAAACCGCCACCGTTTCCTGTCCGCCCCCATCGTCTGTTGCCACGAAGTGGTTCCCGGGTGACGGGATTCAGAAGAACAATCCACGGCGGTTCATCTTGATTCTCTCATCGAATGCAGGCGCAGGGAGCCGAGACTTGGACCGGGACGTCCGGCTCGGTTTCAGTCAGGCGGGTTCGGCACGGGTGCTTGATGGACCCCATGGTGCGGCCGACGGCGAGGGCGCGGGCACGGACACGGTCGTGGTTGCGCTGATCGTGGTCGCGATGCCTTTCATGAACGGGAAGGGAAGCTGAGCGGGTTCGGAGGACCAGTGAACCCCCACGGGAGACCTCTTATTCTCCGTCCTTGGGACCTGCTGGCGGCACGCCCTCCTCCGCAGGGGACCATTACCCCCCGGATAATGTCGCGGCGCCGATGATACGGTCTCGGTGAAGCGCCTTCGTCTCGGACGGGATGGTACTCCTGAAGGGGCACACGCATGGTGGCGACCAAGAAGAGCAGGGGGAGGTCCTCTCCGAAGCGTAAGAGGAAGTCGAAGCGGGCGGCCAAGAGCTCAGCGACCTGGGAGGAGCACAGCGAGCGGGTGAGGTACCAGGTCGCCCTGAGCACCGAGCGGTTCCTGCAGGAGAACAGGGAGAAGATAGGCAGCTCGCCAGCCGAGAGTATCGCGAGGAACTCGTACCTGGCGGGCATGATAGACATGCTGTCCACCGCCAGGGGCACGTTCGGGTTCTGGGGCGCGGACCAGATACTGAGCGAGCTCGAGCGGGTGAACCGGAGGTTCGCCCAGGTGGACCTGAGCCAGGGCGCCGAGTCGGTGATGGCCGGGGACGTAGGCGAGGAATCGCCCAGCGCCCCCGGGGCGCCCCAGCCGGGCCCGCGCTCGATCGGGGGCGTGACCGCGAAGGCGTCCAAGGGTCAGCCGAGGGACCCGATGTATGCCTGACCAGGTTCTGTTGCACTAGCGGGTGGTGCCCTCTCAGGCCGCCCCCGTCGTCGAGCAACTCGTCGCATTCGGCTCCGGCCGTACGCCCCTCTCGGGGTCGTAGAGGACCATCATCACGTCATACTGCGACGCGCCGGGGCCGAACCGTAGGCCCCCTGCCGCCTCCAACCCTGCGGAAGCGGCTGTCCGCAGCAGGTTCAGGCTCGCGTTGATGTGCCTGTCCAGGCGCCATCCGCAAGAGCACTCGAACGCCGCGCCCATTCGGGAATACTGTATCCTCCCACATATCGGGCACGTCCTGCTGCTGTATATCGGGTCCACCTTGACGACGGGGACCCCTCTGACAGGCATAGATACAGGGAGAGGCCTCGGTATATAACGGCAGAGCGGCTGCATGTAGTCAAAGGGCGTGTCTTCAGGCACCCCAGATGGTCTTTACCACCCGAATTGTGACAGAACCGCCTGACCGCAACCGATTTCTATCATGTACATCGGTCAGGGTGCCGGAGCGCGGGGCGCGGCCGCTCACGGCGGCCGTCTAGGATCCCCGCGTGGTAGGGGGAGTATCGCATTAGGGCGTCGAGTCTATCGTTCACTGTCTGCGTCGCGACCGCATTGTGTCTCATGGCTTTCGTGCCCGCCGGCTCCGAGGGGGCGGGGACCGCCCTGCCTGTTCTCGACGGCATGCCCGTCGTCGTGCTCTCGGGGACACCCGAGGAGCGGGGGACGGCCTACGGCTCGGCCGTAGGCGGGATGAT
>JBFXGF010000017.1:0-11755 GCA_050178275.1 Thermoplasmata archaeon
GCGCGGACGTGGTCGTGGAGGGCCTGGAGTCCGGGGCCACCCAGTCGGACACGACCGACTCCGCGGGGAGATACGACGTCTCCTTCACACTGTCCGATTGGGAGGTTGATGACACCGTGGAAACGACCGCCACTTTCGGGTCTTGGGTCGAAAGCGAGACAGGTGTCGCGACATCGGCGACCGTTCTGCAGATCGACATCACCTTCGCCTACGCTATCCCCGAGTTCGGTAGCTTCGCGGGCGTCGTCGTGGCCATGGCCCTAATCGGGTCCGTGGCGGTCATATCGATGAGGCGGCAGAGGGCGAAGTAGCCGAGCTCGCCCACCCTCGGGGACAACCGATACTGGCCGCCCAGCCGACTGTTCGAGGAAAGTGCTATATCCAGCCTCGGCGATGCGACATATCCTGCGCCGGGAGCGATTGCTCGTGGCGCGCTAGGGCCCAGGGGCCCTCAGGGTGGTAGTGGCATGTCCCGCACATACGTCAGTTCTGTGGTCGCGCTCGTACTCGTATCCGTGTTCTCAGTCATGGTGCTCTCGGTCGTCGTCCCGGGCGAGTCCGCAGCTGACGCGCCGAACCCGATAGCCGTCTACGGGACCGTGTACGACAACGCCGGCGACAAGGTCGAGGGGATACCGGTCGCCGTTAACATGAAGAACGGCGAGACGGTCGTCACAACGAAGACGGACACATCCGACGGGGACGGCGTGTACAGCGTGCTGTTCATGCCCAGCGAGTGGGAGATCGGCTACACCATACAGGTCATCGGGACCGGCCCTTCGGGTGAGGCGGTCAACTCGACCGACGCCCCGGCCGCCGGGCCCGTCTACATCGACCTGCACTTCTCGTACGCGATACCCGAGTTCGGGTTCGACGCGGGGGTGCTCTTGGCCGGCGGGGCCGTAGGGCTGATAGCCGTCGCGGTCATGGTCAGGAAGCCGAAGTAGGCCCGCCGCTACGCGGCGGGCGGCCTTGTTCTATGCTTGTACGACCAGGGGGCCTCCTGGCGCAAAACGCTCTTATCCGATGGCGCGATATCGACCATGGGGTCGGAGGGCCGTCCGTGGGACGCGCCAGTAGGTCATTACAGGCTTTGATAACGTGGTGATAGCCCTCTATAAGCCCTCGCCTCGAATAACATACCGGAGATGCACCCGTTGTATAGAGGGGACCAGTCCCTGTCAGATACCCGGAGGAAGAGAGCCTCGCTCCTCGGCTCCTCCCCGCGCGGCGGCGCCGGAGCCCGGCGGCTGACGGCCCTTCTGGTCTTCGCGGTCCTCTCCCTGTCATCCTTCTCGTTGCTGGCGGCCGCCTCCGCCTACGGGCAGGGCCAGTCGGCCTCCCCCGGATTTCCCGCTCACGAGTTCACGGCCTCCGATCGCGCGTGGGACTGGGCTGCCCTGGCCGGCGAGGACGGGTACGTCGACGTGATAGTCTCGATGCCGTTCGGCCAGGAGGGCATGCGCGCTATCGACGCGGCCCTCGAGATGGCCTCAGAGGCCTCATATAGGCTCAGCGGCTCAGAAAGCCTCCCAGGCACGGGCCACTCCCCCAAGGCGTTCGGCCACAGCCTGAACGGCTTCTCCGCCCGCCTGGACCTAGGCACGATCGATGCCCTGCTCGCCCGCGATCCCGGGCTCAGCATATACCCTGATATCACCCTCAACGCGACCGACACCGACGACGCCCGCCAGATAGGCGCTGACAGGCTCTGGGAGGCCACCGACCCCTCCGGCTCGTACGTGACCGGCCTCGGGATAGTCGTGGCCGTCATAGACACCGGCGTGGACTACACCCACCCCGACCTCGGGGGCGACATAGGCGCCGCCTACAAGGTCATCGGGGGATACGACTTCGTGAACGACGACTCCGACCCGATGGACGACAACGGCCACGGGACGCACGTGGCGGGCATAATCGCCGCGGACGGCGGGATACTCGGCGTCGCCCCTGACGCGCGTATCCTGGCGTACAAGGCCCTCGGCGCGGGCGGCTCCGGCAGCATGAGCGACGTGATATTCGCGATAGACGCGGCGCTCGACCCTGACGGGGACGGCCTGACGGACGACCACGCCGATATCATAAGCATGAGCCTCGGAGGCGCTGGCTCCGTGGACGACCCGGTCTGCGAGGCGGTCGAGCGCGCGGTCGCCGAGGGCGTCGTGGTGATCGTCGCCGCCGGCAACGAGGGCCCGTCCCTCGGCACGGTCGCGACGCCAGGGGTCGCCCCGAGCGCCCTCACCGTGGGCGCGGTCGACGACGACGGCGTCCTGGCGGAGTTCAGCTCGCGCGGGCCGACCACGGACATGAGGGTGAAGCCCGAGATATCCGCCCCGGGCGTGGGAATCCTGTCCACCGTGCCCTTCTCCGGGACCTCGATAAGCTCGCCCACGGGGTACGCCAGCCTGAGCGGCACCTCGATGGCCACGCCGCATGTCAGCGGCGCCGCGGCGCTGCTTCTCCAGATGCACCCGGCATGGACCCCCGCGATGGTGAAGTCCGCGATCGTGAGCAACCCGACCGCGCTCGACGAGTCCCTGTGGGCCGCTGGCGCGGGCGAGGTGTGGGTGCCCGGCGCCTCCGAAGAGACGCTGTTCTCCTCCGACCCGCTGGTGTCCTACGGGCTGGCCGGCTCGTCGCCGAAGTCATTCAGCGTGACCAACTCCGGGATGTCCGGCACATTCATGCTATCCTCTTCGGACTCCTTCTCGATGACCGCGAACGGCACGCACACTGACTCGGCCGACACCGGTCTGTCCAGCGCGTCCCCGCTCTCGGTATACATCTCATCCAGCCAGTCCGCCGCGGTGTCGGTCACCGTCAGCATGCCATCAACGTCCTCGGCCGAGGGGTACTACGAGGGCGCAGTGTCCCTGACCTCGAGCCTCGGTACCGTCAGCGTCCCGTTCGGGTTCGTCGTGCTCAGCACGCTGAACGTCCACGTCTACGACATATCCGGGGACGAGGTGTTCGACCCCTATGGAGGCGTGTGGGTGTACGATCTCCCCGATGCCGAGTACGCCGCGGGCCGGACGGGCGACGGGAACGCCGCCCCCCCCGCGACCTTCCTGCTGCCGTCCGGGGAGTACGCCGTGCACGCCATTGGCCACCAGCTGGTGTACACCTACTCAGACCCCTATGTGCTCTCGTCGACCGTGAGCGTCGGCATGCTCCAGTCGGTCGACCTCGACCTGTACATGTCCTCCGCCCACGACATGGTCCTGGACCTCGAGACGGAGGACGGGCAGCCGGTCTACGTCAAGGACTACAGGGTCTATTGCAGGTACGAGGGCTCCACCAACATCTCGTTCGACCTCACCGGCTCCGACTACTCGGTCGTCGGGCCAGAGGTGTTCTCCATACCCCACTCAATGCACCTCTATGTCAGCGACACCGAGGCCGAGGTCGGCGTCTCCATCGCGGGCTTCGCGTACACCCCGGCCATGTGGAGCTTCATGAGCCTCAACTGGCAGCACTGGTACGAGTACGTGAGCGGGTCGTCGACTTCGTTCATGATCGAGGCCAGCGCGGACATCCAGTACCTGCTCGCCTGGGAGTTCGAGGGCGTCGACTCGTCGGCCCCCTCGGTCCTCACCTGGGACGAGTCGGCCGCAGCGGTGTTCGAGACCAAATACGACATACCCGGCACGATCTCGGGCGCCTGGTGCGACTGGGGCATCCACAGGGCCATAGGCGGTGACGCGACCTTCTATGTCCGGAGGGACACGGACACATCCCTCAACCCGTTCTTCTCAGGGCTGACCAGGAAGACGGTCGTGGCCGGCACGTTCGCCGAGCTGTACTTCCCGAGGAGCGTGATCGGCGGGTATGTCGAGAGGGCGTTCTACACAGCCGACTACGACCACCTGCTCCACGCGGCGGTAGGGGCCGGGATATACCTCCCGGACAGGAACTACCTCCAGGAGCTGACCGCGACCTACGAGGAGGAGACCCTCGGGGCCGGACCTTACTATCCATCACTCTTTACCGAGAACGAGGACGACTCGCTCGTGCTCTACCACCCGCTGCTCAGGGACCAGTCCGGGGCCCGCGTGGGCGGGGCGTACGTCCCGACGATGAACCTGTACAAGGACGGCGGGCTCGTGGGGATCTACCAGCTCTCCGAGTACTTGGCCAGGCCGGACGCCATGAGGGTCGTGGACCTCTTCGGCACGGGGACGTACCTCGCGAGGATCGACTACTCGCCGACCTCCGAGGTGACCAGCAACGTCGAGATAGAGCTCGGGTTCGCCGTCCCGTCGTCGGACCGGGACCCCCCGAGGATCACCGCGTTCGAGATGTCGCAGAGCTTTGTGCCAGGCGAGTCGTTGCCCGTCTCGGTCGAGGTCGCGGACGCGATGTCGTCGGTGTCGGTCGAGATGAGCTGGCGCGCCGGCCCGGCAGATACCTGGAAGGCGCTGACGCTGTCCTCGTCCGGGAGCACCTATCGCTCGTCCATACCCACGACGGTCTCGGCGACGTCCATAGACCTCATGGTCACGGTCACCGACGCATACTCCAACTACATATCTGCGATCATGACCTCCGCGTCCCTCGCGGAGGTCCCGGTCGTGTTCGAGCTCTCGCCCCAGGACCCCACCGTGGAGTACAGGAACGCCTCGGTGTCGGTCGTTCTGGAGGGCCGGCTGACCGACGCTTACGGCGCCCCCCTGGACCCAGTCGCTGGCGCGCTCATAGAGCTGAGCTCAGGCGGAGAGAAGATTGCGATGGTCCTGGACGAGCGCATAGTGGGCACGACGCACACCCACGATGGCACCATACTGTTCCAGTGGGTGCTCAACCCGACGACGCTGTTCACGGGCGTTGAGCAGGATGTGCAGGTCACGGCGGAGTTCGACCTGGGCGTGTACGAGCGCTCCAGCGTGTCGTTCACGCTCACGTCCGTTCCGAGCTACGCCATCGCCCCTGAGATATCTCTGGTGTCGCCGGCGGACGGGTCCCTGGTCGCGCAGGGCGACACGATAGACCTGGACATAATCGATGACGGCCCGGTCGACGTCCTGTACTCGCTGGACGGCGGCGTCTATGTCACGGTCGCCGAGCCATGGGACATACAGACATCCTCGTGGAGCGACGGCCTGCACTCCCTGGCAGTCACCGTCATGGACGACGACGGGTTCACTGTCACCGCCTCGTTCTCCTTCGACGTGGACGCGGCGTCGCCCGAGCTGGAGATAGTCCAGCCCCTGACGGGGAGTGGCGTCCCCCTCGGGTTCGAGCTCGTGGTCAGCGTCTACGACAGGCACCTGGCCGGCGTGACCTACGCGTTGGACTCCTCGGCCGCGGTCCCGCTCCCGTACCCGTACACGGTTGACATGACGGGGTGGCCCGCGGGCATGCACTCGGTCGTGGTCCAGGCCGTCGACGCGGTCGGGCACGAGAGTGTCGAGATCACCATGTTCGAGATAGTCAACAGCACGATCGTCGCGGCGCTGTCCAGCCCGGGCGACGGTTCGTTCATCTCATCCGGCACGCCCCTGCAGCTCGTCGTGTACAGCACGGGCTCGGCCACGTGCACCTGGAGCAACGGGGGCGCCTGGACCGAGCTGCCAGAGCCGTACGCCATACCCACCGCGGGATGGGACGAGGGGGCGTACGGAGTCCACGTGCAGGCCTCGGACGACCTCGGAGGCTTCGTCGAGTTCTCCTTCTCAATCACGGTCGATGACACCCTGCCCGTCATCTCCCTCATGTGGCCCGAGGCGGGGACATACCTCACACCTGACGATATTGTATCGTTCCAGGTAACGGACGATAATCTCGATTATGCGGTTTGGAGCATTTTGGGGATATCGCAAACCGCCACTTCAGGCACCTTCACGGTCTCTCTCTCATCGGTCGACCTCGACGGCCCGTTCTCGCTCGCAGTCGAGGCGCGCGACCTCGCGGGCAACACCGCCGAGGACTCCATCGCGTTCACCATGGATCTCTACGACCCGGTGGTGGGCCTGCTCGGGCTCGCCACAGGCGATTCCGTCATGTCGGGCGAGGACATGGTGCTGGTCGCCAGTGACAGCCACCTGATGGGGATATCGCTGTCGGTCGACGGCGGCTCGCCTGTCGCCGCCTACCCCGGCATGGCTATAGGCACGGGCGCGCTCGCGCCCGGGTGGCACTCATTCCTGATCACGGCGACGGACATGGCCGGCCGCACGGTCTCCGAGGAGTTCGACATATACGTCGACGCGACCCCTCCCGATGTCGGCTTCTCCGGGCCGCTCGAGTTCGTCCCTGGCGAGGCGATGACGATCACAGCGTCCGCGTCCGATGACTTCGCGGTCGCGGGGGGGACCGCCCACTACGAGCTGGAGGCGGGCGGGTACGGCTCCGTGGAGATGTCGCTGTCGGGATCGGAACTCGTCGCGAGCATACCCTCGGAGCTCCTGTGGGACGGCATGGACTTCTACGTAACGGTCGTCGACGACGCGGGCAACAGCGCCGAGAGCGCGCACGTGTCCGCGGTTGAGATGGTCTCCCTTTCGGGCGGCGAGTGGTACACGTCCGCATTGGGCCTGGGGATGATTGGGGCCGGCGCGCTGGCGCTTGTCCTTGTGGCGTTCGTGGTCGCGAGACGCCGGTCCGATGGCCGGCCCGAGCGCCCGGCTAGCGAACCTGTCCAAGGGGCGCGCGAGGCTGTGGAGGCCAGCGTCGCCCCTGCTTCGGCTCCGGTGACACTATGGCCGGAAGCCCGCGGCCGCGCGGTGGCCCTTGACAAGTTCCCAGCGCCGAGCGCGAGCGCCGGTGTACCCGGCTCGTTCGTCTTCGGCGAGACGGTGCCCGAGCCCGAGGCCATGGATGAGGACGACATCGACTACGGTGAGCTGATCGAGCGGGAGCTCATCCAGGGAGTGTTCGGCAGGTCGGCCTTCCGCGAGGCCGGACACGGGCGCCCCGAGGCCTACGCGCCGGGGCCAGTGCGCCAGAGGCCTAGAATCGTCCCGTTCCTGAAGCTGAAGAGGATCATGGACGGGGACGACCGGGACGACGAGAGGCCCTGATCATTCTCACGCCTGGGCCGTGGCCACTGCCGGCTCCGCCGGCTTCCGGCCCTGCCCCTCCTTGTTGTCGAGCCACCTCACGATCAGGAGCCAGAAGACCGTGATGCAGCCGATGAATATCAGGATCCCGATGTAGCTGTGGACGAACGCCAGGGCGGGGTGCCCGTACGCTATCCCGGTCATGATAGTTATCGTCATCCTGATGATGTTCGACATCCAGGTCACCAGGAGGCCGGCCGCGAGGCCAGCGCCTATGTACGCGTCCAGTCTCCTGTACCTAACGAGGACGAACGCCAGGAACGCCGAGAAGAACAGGCCCGCGGAGTACAGGCCGCTGCACCCTACGCCTATGCCCAGCCTCAGGAGGCTGCCGTCGTGGACGTACTCGATGATGTTCGCCAAACCTATCCCTTCCAGCTCCAGGACGGCGGTCACGTGGAACCCCAGCAGGTCCAGCAGGGCCACGACCGGGAGCGTGACGGCGTAGTGCTCGGCGTAGGCAGTCACCTCGTAGTGCGAATCGCCAGTCACGAAGTAGTAAGTGCGCCAGATGATGACGAAGACGACCGTCAGGAACGCCAGGTAGAGCACGACGAAGTCCTTCACGTCCGCGAACGCGCTCGGGCCGGAGTAGTACAGGACCAGCGAGAGGCCCAGGAGCGTGACGATGAAGTCCTCCATGTGCAGGTTCGCCTCGCCGTTGACCACGATCTTCCAGGTGGACCACGAGAACAGCAGCAGGAACCCCAGGACCGGGATGACCGTCCTGCACTTCTCCTTCGATAGGAATCGACTGAGTAAGTCCACGAGGATGCCGTGGGACGCCTCGTCTTCGGGGGCCGCGAGTATCTTGGCGGCGTAGATCGCGAGCGCGCAGCCCGCGGCCACCATGATGATCTCGATGAGCAGGGCGGAGTGCCCCATGTAGTGGTTGTAGAGCGCCCCCGCGACAAGCATGGACCCGAACAGCAGGAGCCATTCGCCTTTGGATATCAACGCTGACGAGCACAATCTCCAGGCTATTTAACAGTTGTTCGCGGGGATGGCCAGGCGTCCCGGGCCCTCAACCCTCTCGCGCTGGCCCCGTCCCCTTCTTGTCGTGGGCGGGGCGAGTCAGCAGCAGGGTCATGGTCACGGCGGTCAGCAGCAGCACGGACATCTCCGTCATCATGGACACGCCCATCGACGCTGTGGGGAGCACCAGCCAGACGCAGATGGCGAACACCGGGACGCTCAGGACGCACGCGGCCGACATCACCAACAGTCGCGCGAAGGCCCTCGTCCCGACCTTCAGCTCGTACGGCTCTCCAGGCTCGGAGGACAAGGCCGCCCAGGCCATGACCAGAGATGGGACATAGAGCGTGACCGTCGCGGCCAGGACGCCCCCCACGTCGGTGAGCGTCCCGATGTCGATGGCGAGCGCGGAGGCCGCAAGCGCGATCAGGAGCCCGAGCGCGGAGGACGGCCGGTAGGCGATGGCCACTCCGAGCAGGATGAGCATCATGCCCACGAGCAGGGGGACGAGGGTCGAGAACGTCATCTCGGAGAACAGCAGCACCACGCTTCCGGACGTGAGGATCGCGACCGCCCTGGTGACGGGTGTCACAGATGTCACGCGATCCCCCTCCTGACGTTCCTGACTATCCTCGCGGTCGTGTCAGCTGGACCGACCCTGAGGAATGTGGCTCCCGCCCTGCGGAGCGCCGCCTCGAGCTTGACCCCCTCCGAGAGCCTGCCGTACAGACGCTCCCCTTCCCGCACGTCCAGGTCCTTGCTCGGGGACGCGTACCAGTCCTCGTAGGTCTGTATCACGAGGAGCCTGTTCCCCGTTCGCTGGCACAGCTTCGCCGTGGCGATGACGGCGTCCCGGGATGAGATGAGGTCGGACACGATTATGAACAGGAGCTCCTGCCCCTTGCTATGGGCTATGATGTCCCTGGCGATGCCTTCGAGCCCGAGGCCCGCGGCCTTCCTGCCCCCGTCGAACCTGACAGCCTTGACAGCGTCCAGGAACGCCGCTCCATCATCATGCCGCGAACCGTTGCCATTCCCCCCGCGGTTGTCCGGGGCGGGCCCCGCGGCGGACGGCTCCGTCTCCTCGGTGACGGTCGCCCCAGGCGTCGCCCGGAGGACCTTCGTGATCCTCTCGAACTGGTGTCTTCCGAGCGCCGGCTTCGCCTGCCCGGTGACGGAGACCTCGTCGTAGGTCGCGACCCCCGCCGGGTGGAAGCTGCTCAGGAGCACGTTCGAGAGCTGGAGCCCCAGGTCGACGGCGTGGTCCAGCTTCGCCATGCCGCTCGTCGCGAGCCTCATGCTGCGGCTGCAGTCCACGAATATCATGGTCTTGAGCGTGCCCTCCTTCTTGTACACCTTGGTCATGAGCCGGCCGGTCTTCGAGAGCTCCTTCCAGTAGACGTCCCTGGTCTTGTCCCCCGGGAGGTGCTCCCTCAGCCCGTCGAACTCGAACGCCCTCAGCACGACGGCCGGGGTCTTCGACATCCCGGAGTACTCGAAGTGTTCCCTGCCGGCTATCTTCCTGGCGGTGTCGAAGCTCTCCTTGCGCGTGTGGACGTTTAGTGTCTGCCCGTCCTCCGCCGGTTCCGAGTGTTCGAACAACCCGAACGCGTCCGTCCTGCGGACGACAAGCCTGCCCACGGTGTGAGAGCCGCGCCTGGTCGGCACGAACGAGTACGCGAACGAGCGGACGGATTTTGGAGGGACGGACATGGTGGCGACATTGTCGCCCGTCCCGAGCACGCTCCCGTCCGGCAGCGAGTCATCGAGCACCGCCCTGACGGGCCCGTCACCCGGGTTCGTCACCCTGACCTTCATCCCGACCGGTTCCTGGGCGAAGGCCATCTTGTCCAGGACCTCGTGCTCCACGAGGAGCTCTGTCCCCGCGAGCTCTCCCGCGAACCGCATGCGGGCGTACGCCATCATCGACAGTAGGGCGACGCACACGATGACCCATGACACGGCCGTGAACAGGAAACCTGCCAAGGCGAAGGCGACGCACGCGGTCAGAAGCACCAGTCCGAGCGGGGAAGTCTGCAAGGTCCTCACCCTTGCGAAGCCGTCATCTCCCTTCCTTGAAGTCCCCTTTGGGCACGGGGACCTGGGAGACGATCATGTCCGTCACGCTCGCCTGGGTCTGTCCATCCAGCTCCGCCTCGGGAGTGAGTATGAGCCTGTGGTCGACGACCTTGTGGGCCATGGCCTTGACGTCGTCGGGTATGGCGTAGTCCCTGCCGCTGAGTAGCGCGTGGGCCTTCGAGGCCTGCATGAGATGAAGTCCTCCCCTCGGGCTCAGGCCCAGCTCCAGCTCCTCCATGTCCCTCGACAGGCGCATGATGTCCCTGACGTACCCGAGTATGGACTCATGCGTGTGGACACCCACGACGGCTTCCCTCATCAGGTCGACGTCCTTGACGCTCAGGACGGCCTTGGGCTCCTTGGCGACGATGCCCTTGAGCCTCAGCAGGCTGAGCTCGTCCTCAGGGCCGAGGTAGTCCATCCTGCTCTTCATCATGAACCGATCCACCTGCGCCTCGGGGAGCGGGTACACACCCTCGGTCTCGATGGGGTTCAGCGTTGCGACGACCATGAACGGGAACGGCAGTTCGAAGGTGGTGCCCTCGATGGTCACCATCCTCTCCTGCATCGCCTCGAGGAGGGCGGACTGCGTCTTCGGGGGCGCCCTGTTTATCTCGTCCGCCAGGATGATGCTGGCGAAGAGGGGCCCTTTCCTGAGCTCGAACTCGGTCGTCTTCTGGTTGTAGAAGTAGTGGCCGGTTATGTCCGTGGGCAGGAGGTCCTGGGTGAACTGGATCCTCTTGTAGGACACGCCCGAGACCTGGGTGAAGGTCTTCGAGAGCGTCGTCTTCGCGACCCCGGGCACGCCCTGCATGAGCAGGTGTCCCTCCGATATGAGGCATGTGAGGAAGTCCTCCACCTGCTCCTCGTAGCCGATGACGACCTCGCCTATCTCTCCCTTCATCCTCCCCAGGATATCCTCCGCGTACTGGGGGGAGATGCCACCTCCCTCGCGCATATTGTCACGTCACCCTTGTTCGTGCGCCGGTCCAGGGGTTCGCGTTGCGGGCCCCTGCCAGCGATATGTCTACCGCAACCCCGTGCCCGTTCATGAATGTTGTGCAGACAGGACGCCTCTCTAAACGGGCGAAAGAGATAAAGGCACGTTGATGTCTGGTGTATGATGAGGGGCGCGTAGACCATGGCACACAAGATACCCAAGCACGCGGGCACTGAACACGAGGACGATGTCAGGAGCGCGGTCAGGGAGCACTACAAGGAGCTGGCGCTCAAGGAGGCCCCGTGCTGCGGCTCCGGGAAGTCCACCATGTGCGGCTGCAGCCTGTACTCGGAGTCCGAGGTCGGGTCGATCCCGTCAGAGTCCGCTTCCGTGAGCGCGGGCTGCGGCAACCCGACCGCGATAGCTGGCCTGGAGGAGGGCATGACGGTCGTGGACCTCGGGAGCGGCGGAGGCATAGACGCGTTCCTGTCCTCCAAGAAGGTCGGCCCGAAGGGGAAGGTGTACGGGATAGACTCCACCCCTGAGATGATACACCGCGCCCGGAAAACCGCCCGCGAGAACGGGTTCGACAACGTGGAGTTCAGGCTGGGCGAGATAGAACACATGCCGCTCCCGGACGGGTGCGCGGACGTCATAATCTCGAACTGCGTGATCAACCTGTCCCCCCAGAAGCAGCAGGTGT
>JBFXGF010000018.1:0-11519 GCA_050178275.1 Thermoplasmata archaeon
CCCGTCTGGGACTCGCTCTTGATGACCCTCTTGATCCACGGGATGCTGGTGTCGTTGTTGACCAGGAATGCGACCGTGTTCGGGGCCAGGGCGCCCGCGGCGTCCCTGACGAATCCGAGGACGGAGTTGGCCGACGACATCACCAGGTTGCTGGAGCCGTCGCCCGCGACCTCGGCCTGCTCGACCGCGGTCTCGTACTCGTCCATGCTCGCGAACAGCCACACGTCCTGGGCCAGGTTGACCGTGAACATGTCCACGACCACCCAGCCGTCGCTGTTCGTCTTCGCCTGGGCCACGACCTCCTTGGCTAGGTTGTCGTAGAACCCGACGGTGACGCCTGACATGGCCCTGCCCGCCTCGTCCTCCACGGTGAAGTTCCACTCGTGGATCTTGGACGGGAAAGGCTCGAGCCCGACGGTGTCTATGAACTGCGAGAGCCCGTCGAAGGATACCCCTTCGGGGATCGCGTCGATCAAGTCGTAGTAGTTATCGTCGGAGACCTCGACCCTGTATACCCCGGGCTGCGGGTCCGACGCTACGTACATCCCGGATGAGTACGGGGCCTCGATGACCTCGCCCGTGTACAGGTTGATGAGGTTGACTGTCGCCGTCTTGACGGTAACGCCGTTCGAGTCGTTCAGAACCAATAGGTTGATGTCGTTCGTGCCGTCCGCTGCGTCCGCGCTCTCCATCGGGAGCGCGACCAACGCGGACAACGCCAATACCAGCACGATGATGGCGGCCGATAGCTTACTCATTGCACCTGTCTTCATCCGATTTTCCCCTCCCTCTCCTGGGAACCGAAAAACGGACCCCCTTATGAGAAAGGTACTCCGGCGAATAGATTGCCCCTTTATAAGCTTTAGGGATTCGGGGGGCCCCCTCACCAGAGTGCCAGCGCGCCCGGCCAGTATCCCAGGGCCTAGGTGACTATCTTGTCGACCTGGTCCGTCTCGATCGCGCGCCTGACCTCGACCGCCAAGCGCCTGCCCGTGCTCATGTTGGTCCTCCAGGTCGTGTTCCCGTACGGGTGCCCGACCGACATGTGCACGTTCGTGCCGCCGCCGACCCTCGGGGCGACATCGTATATGTGGAACTTGAGGTCCTTGTCGACACAGGTCTGGAGGCAGAACGGCCCTATGATGCCGGGGGCGTAGTGCTCCTGCGTCGCCTTCACGTACTTCTCCGCGAGGCCGAAGGCCCCCTCTATGAGCGACTCCCTCATGGTGGCGGAGTTGTGCCCGCACACAGTGTACTCCGGGGTGGCCTGGGCCCCCTGGAGGGTCATCTGCTGGGGCGCCGGGAGGCGCACATGCCCGTCAAGAGATGTCTCGAACCGCCAGTCGACCCCTATCAGCTCTATCCGCTCCATCCTGGACTCCAGGGGGGAGTAGAAGAAGTCGAGGTTGAACACGGGGCCTATGACGTACTCCTCTATCCTCGCGCCCCCCAGGTCGTCCTCGGTTATCACGTTGTTGTACATGAGCTGCCTGGACTTCTCCCGGAACTCCTGGTACGAGGCGGCCGTGAAGAACCCCCTCTCGAGCTTCTTGACCTTGTGGTGGAGCTTGACTATGACGAGTCGGTCGATGTCCTTGGGGTCGCTGACGCGCTTGGGGAACGGCAGGCCCGCCTTCTCGAGCAGCCAGTAATAGTCCCTGTCCTCCCCGCGCTCCTCGCTCCTGAGCAGGCTCCTCGAGCCCACGAGCGGCACGGCGAAGTCGTTCTCTATCTCATCGAGGGGCACGTAGGATGTGAAGGACCTGTTCGGGACGAAGAGCACGTTCTCCTTCCTCAGCCGGGCCTGGTACTCTGGGGTCATCATCTCCTTGAACTTCTTCAGGGTCCAGCACTCGTCCACGACCCCGCGGAGGACCTTGCCCGCCTGGTCCCGCTGACACTTGAAGTACCTGGCGTAAGTCCTCTCCCGGCCCTCCTGACAGATGCCGAGCGTCCGGAAGCCCTCCTCCACCGCGCCGTCGCACACGTCCAGGGCCGAGTGCGACGCGACCATGCCGATCTTGGCGTTCTTGAGGTCGTAGTGCTCGAGCGAACCGAGTATCTTGTCCCTTGAGATCATGCTGGTGCCCCCCTCTGTCCTATCAGGACCGTGCTCCCGGGCGAGTCAACGGATTCTAGATATTTCTACCTTGTCGGAGGCTCGAAGGCCATCTCGTCGAGCCTCACGGCCAGCTGCGAGTAGGTCGTCTTGAACCCGAACTTCTCGTAGAGCGCCTTGGCCCTGGGGTAGCTGGTATGCAGGTAGACGGCCCTCGCCCTCCCGGCCAGGCTGGACAGGGCGCACCTCATGAGCTCGCCGCCGAGCCCCTCCCCCTGGCGCGCGGGCGTGACATATATGTCGTACACGAGCCCGGTCTCGCCATCGAGCTTCGTCGCCACGAACCCGCCGTCCGTCGCGAAGACCGAGTACGACTTGTTCGCGAGCATGTTCCTGAGGCGCATCGAGGCCTGGAGCCCGCCCTCGTCGTAGTACTCAGAGAACAGGCCCACGGTGTCCTTCCTGTTCGCCCTCGACACGGGCTTGACGGAGTGGTCGTACCCCCGGGGCCCCTCGAGGACCATGCGCCACATGACGATTGGGTCGAAGCGCCTGACGAACCGCCCCATGTCCAGCGAGAACACGGCCCACCTCTTGTTCGCGGCCGCGAGGAACCTGACCAGGCGGTCCACGGCCACCTCCATGTCGTCCTGCGACTGCGCCACCAGCATGCCCTGCCTCCTGGGGCCCTCGGACACTATCCGGGCCGTGTCGCCGTCGTCCGTGTAGAAAGCGAACGCCGGCCTGCCTCCTATGTCCATGCCCAGGCCGACCATGTCCGACGTGTCGCACAGGTCCGGCTTCGAGCCGTGGTCGTCCACGAACTCCACCTCCACGGGGATGTCGTAGGTGGAGCACATGCTGCACTTGTGGTCCATGTGGGCCTCGACCGCGCGGGACACGCGCCACCCCAGGGGTCTGAGCGCGCGGGTGAGGACGCGCTTCTTCGTGTCGGCGATCAGCAGCCGGCCGCCGCACTCCGCCGCGAGCTTGTCGCCCAGCTCCTTCGCCGACTCTGGCGACAGCCTCAACCCCCTCGGGGAATGGTTCCTGAAGCCCCGGGAGAGGCCTTCCCTGAGGGGCACGAGCTCCACCGAGAGGGCCCCCTCGGGGCCCTTGACCAGGACCACATCGGCCCTGCACTCCCGAAGACCCCCCTCGACGGACAACGGTTCACCCCGGGCTCAGAAGAAATAGAAGCCTATCCCGTACTCCTTGGAGCACCTGGCCATCGCCTCGAGCCTGTTCAGCGTGCCCTCGATCCTGCGGACCGTCATCTTGCCCTCGGCCGGGGACCTCTCCCTGATGACCTTGACCTCGTCGAGGAGCTTCTCCGCGTCCTTGGCCGTCAGGACCACCTTCTTCTCCGCGAGGTCGTCCACCTTCGCCAGTATCGACAGGCCGTACTTCCTCGCGAGCTCGGGCACGGGGGAGCCTGACGGGCCGAAGTTGCCCACACAACCCTTCTTGTTGTCCCAGGACAGGCCGCACTTGGCGCATGTGGCGTACATGTCGTCGAACTCCACCATGTCCCACTCGGTGACGGAGTTGGGCTTGTTGGCCGCGGCGAACACGTCCTTCTTCCTGTTCGCGGGTATCTTCTCGACGAGTATCCAGTTGGTCTTGACCTCGGTCACGAACGGCCCCAGGGCCTTCTGGTCCTCCGGGTCCTTGACCTTCTCGAGGTACAGCTCGTCCCCCTCGGGGGCGAGTCTGCCCTTCTTCAGGATCGCGTCCAGCTTCTCCTTCCCGAGTCCGGCCGAGGCCTTCTTGAGGCTGACGACCTTGTCGACCTCGACCAGGTCCGCCCACTTGGACGGGTCGTCCACGTACACCTTGGCCAGGGTCATCTTCTTCGTCTTGCAGAGCGCCTTGTCCGTATCCAGTTCCGTGATAGCCATGTTGAGGCCCATGGGGTCACCTTCCGACAGCCGGCTCACACATTATGCGGAGTAATAGTTTTCGGATGCGGGCACAGACCGTAAACGATATATCGGTATCGGGCGGCGGGGACGGAGCGTTAATCTATCCGTGGGGCCACAGGGTCCCTGGGCCCGCTTCCGGGGTTCCGCCAGCTGGCCCCGACGCGCTTGGGAGGTATGGGCATGGCGAGAGCAGGCATGAGCGTGCTGTCGAGGGCCGACAGGGAGAGGGTGCACCAGGCCGCCCTCGGCATCCTAGCGGGGACCGGGGTCAAGGTCGAGAGCCCGGCCGTGCTCGAAGACCTCGCGAAGGCGGGCGCCAGGGTCGACATGGGCGCCCAACGAGCGTGGCTCGACGAGCGGGTCGTCTCGGAGGCGTTGAGGACGGCCCCCAGGAAGGTCAGGATATGCTCCAGGGGAGGCAGGGACGTCACCGTGCCCGAGGAGGGCGTGCAGCTCATATCGACCGACGGGGAGCCCCCGGCCGTCCTGGACCTGGACAAGGGCGTCAAGAGGCCCTCCACCCTGAAGGACCTCGTGGACCTGGTCGTGCTCGCGGACGCGCTCCCCGAGGTCGACTTCGTGTGGCCGCCCGTCGTCGCGACGGACATGCCCACCGACAGGTCGTCCTACTACGAGTTCGTCGCCTCGGTCGCGCACTCCTCGAAGCACGTCCAGCACGGGGCCGCGTCCGCGGAGGAGGCCCGGTTCCAGATAGAGGTCTGCTCCGCCATACTGGGCTCCGAGGAGGAGCTGAGGAGGAGGCCCATATTCTCCGATGTCTGCACCCCCATCTCCCCGCTCAGGTACGACCAAGGGGAGGCCGAGGCGATGGCCGTGCTCGCGAGGGCCGGCGTGCCCGTGGTGCACCTGTCCATGGCGATCGCGGGCTCCGTGACACCTGTCACGGTCGCCGGGTCCCTGGCGGTCGTGGCCGCGGAGAACCTGTGCGGCGTCACGATGGCGCAGGCGGCCAGCCCGGGCGCGCCCTGCATATACTCGTCGTTCTCGGGCGTCACGGACCTCAGGTCCGGGGTCTTCCTGTGCGGGACGCCAGAGGGGATACTCATCGACACGGCCGCGGTCGAGATGGCCCATCACTACGGCCTGCCGAGCTGCGCGGGCGGCCCCTCGAACGCGTCCCGGTCCCTGCATATCGAGTCGGGCTACCAGACCGCCATGACCGCCATGGCCTCCGCGCTCGCGGGGTCAGACCTCGTGGTCGGGCTGGGCGGGATGGACCGCGCGGCCATGGTCTCCGCGGAGAAGATGGTGATGGACTGCGAGATGTGGCGCTGGGTCAAGAGGCTCAGGCGGGGGATCGACATCGACGACGAGCGGCTGGGGCTGGAGGCCATCAAGAGGCAGGGTCCGGGAGGCGTGTTCCTGTCGGACCCGCACACCCTGAGGCACATGAGGAGCGACCTCATGATACCCCAGGTCACCGGTTACCACGCCCTGGAGCACCCGGACCCGACGAGCGACGAGATGGTGACGTTCGCCCGCGGGAAGGTAAGGGACATACTCGCGAGCCACAGGCCGCCCCTGCTGGACAAGGAGACCGCGGACAGGGTCGGGGCGGTCACCGAGCGGCACGGGATAGTGCTCGAGGACGGCTCGCAGATCTTCAGGCACGCCTGACGGCTCAGACGCGCCTCTTGAACAGCTTCTCCAGGTCGGCCGGGGACAGGACGATCATGGTGGGCCTGCCGTGCTCGCACGTGTACGGGCTCTCGGTCCTGAGCAGGTCGGACACCAGCTGCCTCATCTGGGCGTTCGAGAGTGTCTCGCCCGCCCTGATCGCCGTGTGGCACGCGACCCTCCATATGATGTCCAGGCCCAGCCTCCTGTGGGACGGCATCTGGGCCAGCTCCCCGAGTATGTTCCTGAGCGCGGCCTCGCCCTGGGCGACCCCGAGGACCGTCGGCAGGGACCGGACGGAGTACGAGTCCCCCCCGAACGGCTCGACGACGAACCCGGCCCTCTCGACCAGCTCCCGGTTCTCCTCGAGCGTCTTCGCCTCTGACGTCGTCAGCCTCAACACGAGTGGCGTGAGCAGCCTCTGGGAGAACTCCTTGCCGCACCTCATCGCCCTGAGGACCTCCTCGTAGACAACGCGCTCGGAGGCGGCGTGCTGGTCTATGAGCAGCAGGCTGCCCCGGGACTCCGCGAGTATGTAAGTGTTCATGATCTGGGCGAGCGGGACTATGGCCGACTGCCTCTCCTCCGGGGGCAGCTCCTCCACCTGGAGCACCGACTGCGGGGCGGGGGCGACATGGGCGCCGTCCCCGGCCAGGGGCCGGGGCTCGAACGACTGCGAGAACCGTGTCAGGTCGTACTTGAAAGTCAGGTCGCGCTCGCCCAGCGCCGACTCGACGCACCTCTGCACGACCCCGAGCACCAAGGCCTCGTCGTCGAACCTGACCTCCCTCTTGGTCGGGTGGACGTTGACGTCCACGGCCGAGGGGTCCACGAACATCCTGAGCACGCCGACGGGGTACCTGTCCTTCATCAGCTTCGAGCCGAACCCCTTCACGACCGCGGACACGACCCTGGGCCCCCTGACCGGCCGGTCGTTCACGAACAGCCGGATGTCCGCGGGGGACGAGCGCGTGTGCTCGAGCCTGCCGAGGTACGCCTCGACCCTGACTCCGTCCCCGTCCGCCTCCCCCCGGAACATGTTCCCCGCGATCGAGTCGCCGAACGCGGCGGCCAGGGAGCCGTTCATGCCCTCCGCGGCCGAATGCACGAGGTCGAGCCTCTCATCGGACGAGAACGAGAACGATATCCCGGGCCTGCAGAGCATGAAGTCGACCACCACATCCCTGCAGTGGGCCAGCTCGGTGGCCCTGGACTTCACGGACTTCCTGCGCGCGGGCACGTTGTGGAACAGCTCCTCGACCCTGACCTCCGTCCCCGGGGGGCAGCCGACGGGCCTCGGGCCTTCCACCTTGCCCGCGGACACCGAGACCTCGGTGCCCTCCGGGGCGCCGTGTTCCCTCGTCCTGAGGACGACCTTGGACACGGACGCGATGGACGAGAGCGCCTCCCCCCTGAAGCCGTACGACGCGAGCCTCCTGAGGTCCTCGACCTCGGCTATCTTGCTCGTGGCGTGCCTGCCGAACGCGGCGACGGCGTCCTCGGGGGACATGCCACACCCGTCGTCCCTGACCGACACGAACGCCCGGCCGCCGTCCCCGACGGACACATGGACCGAGTCCGCGCCGGAGTCCAGGGAGTTCTCCACGAGCTCCTTGACCACGGACGCCGGCCGCTCGACGACCTCGCCGGCGGCGATCTTGTTCACCGTGTCGTCATCGAGTACCCTTATCCTTCCCAGCCGGACCACCTGCCCTCTTCCTCAGCGCGTTGAGCTTGACATAGGCCTCCATCGGGGTCATGGATGAGAGGTCCACCGACCTCAGCTCCTCGAGCACCGACGAGGGGACCTCTTCCGGGGCCGGCGTCAGGAAGGCCTGCTTCTGGACCTTCTTGCCCGCCTTCACCTCCAGCACGTTCTCCTCCTCGATCCTGCTCAGGACCTGCTCCGCGCGCCCCACGACCTCGTGGGGCACCCCCGCGAGCCTCGCGACCTGGATCCCGTAGCTCTTGTTCGCCTTCCCTGGGACGACCTTCCGGAGGAACACGACCTCAGAGCCCTGTTCCTTGACCGACATCGAGTAGTTCTTGACCCCTTCGAGCGACTCCGCGAGCTCCGTGAGCTGATGGTAGTGGGTCGCGAAGAGCGTCTTCGCGCCGACCTTGCTGTGGTCGTAGAGGTGCTCGGACACCGCCCACGCGATCGCGAGCCCGTCGAACGTGCTCGTCCCCCTCCCGACCTCGTCCAGGAGTATCAGGCTCCTCCTGGTGGCGCTGTTCAGTATGTTCGCGAGCTCGGTCATCTCGACCATGAAGGTCGACTGACCCCTCGCGAGGTCGTCGAACGCGCCGACCCTGGTGAACACGCGGTCCACGACCCCGACCGTCGCCTCGGACGCCGGGACGAACGAGCCCGCCTGCGCCATGACGACGACCTGGGCCACCTGCCGGATGTATGTGGATTTCCCTGCCATGTTCGGGCCCGTGAGTATGATGAGCCTGTTGAGGTTGGTGTCCAGGTGCGCGTCGTTGGGGACGAACGAGCCCCTGAGGAACCTCTCCACGACGGGATGCCTCGAGTCCTTGAGCAGGATGGTGTCAGAGCCGTCGACCCTGGGCCGCGAGTAGCCGTACGTCACCGCGGCCTCCGCGAAGGACCGCAGGACGTCCACGGCCGCGAGCGCCCTCGCGGTGTCCCGGACATCCTTCCCGCGCTTGGCGACCTCGCCCCTGACCTTGATGAACGCCTCGTGCTCGAGCGCGCACGAGCGCTCCCGGGCCGCGAGTATCGCCTGCTCCTTCTCCTTCAGCTCGGGCGTGACATACCTCTCCCCGGTCGTCAGGGTCTGCTTGCGCTCGTAGTCCGACGGGACGCGCTTCGCGTTCGCCTTCGAGACCTCGATGTAGTACCCGAACACGTTGTTGAACCCCAGCCTGAGGCCCTTTATGCCCGTCCTCTCCCGCTCCTTCCCCTCGAGGGAGGCGATCCACTCCCGGCCCTCCCTCGCCTGCGCCCTCAGTGAGTCCAGCGCGGGGTCGAACCCGTCCCTGATGAGCCCGCCCTCCTTGAGTGATATCGGGGGGTCGGGGGCGATGGCCCTCGAGATGACGCCCGCGACATCGCTGACATCCCTCATCCCCGAGCCGAGCTCCCGCAGGAGCTCCGACTCCGCCCCCATGAGCGCCTCCCGGACCGCGGGCACGGACTCGAGCGAGTCCTTGACCGCAAGCAGGTCCCGGGCGTTCGCGGTGCCGTACATCACCTTGGAGATCAGGCGCTCGAGGTCCCGCGCGCCCTTGAGCGAGGAGCCCATGTCGTTCCTCGCGATGGTGTCGGAGACGAGCTCGCCGACCGCGTCCAGGCGCCTGTCGATCGACTGGACGTCCTTGAGCGGCTCGGTGACCCACGCCTTCAGAAGGCGCGAGCCCATCGGCGTGAGCGTGTGGTCGAGCACATCGACGAGGGTGCCCTCCCGACCCCCGTCCCTGACGTTCCTGAGCACCTCGAGGTTCCTCAGGGTGGTCTGGTCGAGTATGAGCTTGTCCGAGACGGAGTAGAACCGGGGAGTCGAGAGGAAGTCCAGGCTGCGCTTCTGGGTCGACTCGAGGTATCGGAGGACGGCGCCCGCGCTCGAGACCGCCAAGGGCTTGTCCGATAGGCCGAGCCCGTCCAGCGACTTCAGGCGGAAGTGGCGCTTCAGGAGGGACTCGGAGGCCTCCCTCAGGAAGGCCAGGTCGTCGAGCCGCGTCATGGCCGCGCCCGCGAGCGCCATCTCGTCCAGCACCCGGCCGCCGCCGAGGCCGTCCCCGTACAGGACCTCCTTCGGGGCGCGCTGCGAGAACTCCGTGAGCACCCTGGGCTCAGAGTCCTCGGGGCCGAACTCGGTCGTCACGAACTCGCCCGTCGAGATGTCCGCGAACGACAGGCCGTACCTGTCCCCGGACCGCGCGATCGACATCAGGTAGTTGTTGGCCCCGCTGTCCAGGACCGAGCCCTCGATGACCGTTCCCGGGGTGACTATCCTGACGACGTCGCGGTCGACCAGGCCCTTGGCGTACCTCGGATCCTGCATCTGCTCGCATATCGCGACCTTGTACCCCTTGCTGAGGAGCTTCGGGAGGTATGAGTCCAGGGCGTGCCAGGGTACCCCGCAAAGAGGCATCCTCTCCTTCTTGCCACGGTCCCGGGACGTGAGCGTTATCTCGAGCTCCTTGGAGCCCACGACGGCGTCCTCGCCGAACATCTCGTAGAAGTCGCCCAACCGGAAGAACAGCAGGCAGTCCTTGTGCTGCTCCTTGATCCGGAAGTACTGCTCCATCATCGGCGTGGCCGCTCGTCCCACTGCCTTGCTCCCCCGTCGGAATGAATCGGACGAGCGTATTTCTAGTTATGGTCACGGGGGACGGAGGTTCTTAGTACGCCAGCGACATACGCTCGGACAGCAGCGGGACGTGACCATCTGGCGACGCGCGCGGACCTCTATGTGTACACGGACGGGGCTTCCAGGGGGAACCCTGGCCCCGCGGCCTCGGGCTACGCGATCTTCGGCCCGTCGGGCGAGATGCTCGACAAGGGGGCGAGGACCATCGGGAGACGCACGAACAACGAGGCGGAGTACGAGGCGCTCATATGGGCGATCCAGCGGGCGAGGGCGATCTCGCCCGGCGACGCGAGGTTCCACTCCGACAGCGAGCTGATGGTGAGGCAGGTCACCGGGAGATACCGGGTCAAGAAGGAGCACCTGAGGATCCTGGTCGAGCGGGTCAAGAAGGAGGCCGCCGGGTTCAGGAGCTTCAAGATAGTGTCCCTGCCGCGCGAGGACGAGAGGATACAGCTCGTCGACGCGTTGGTCAACGACGTACTCGACAGGGAAGGTTTCTAAATCACGAGACGCATTACTGACCGGGAGCGTCATGAAGCAAACGGATGGGATGACGCGCTTGGACGACTTCGGGGTCGTCGACAGCGCGGAGGGCAGGTTCAAGCAGTACGTGGCGGCGGCGTCGAAACTGAACCCTAAGGTGAGGGCCGCGTGGTGGAAGGAGACGCTCCAACGCGACCCGCAGATGCTGGAGTTCTTCAGGGCGAACGAGTACCGGGACCCGAGCGGCAGGAGATGAATGAAAAGTAGCCCCGGGAGGATTCGAACCTCCGTCGCAGGATCTCCCCTTGCGAGATTAACGCAATCCAGAGTCCCGCATGATTGACCACTACACTACGGGGCTTCGATGTAGGTGGCGCTATTCCGGTCCCTGTATATAAGAGGTTAGAGCGGACCCCGGGAGCTGGGGCCCGGGCTCACTTCTTGATGGCCTCGATCGCCGCCGTCATCTGCGAGTAGACGCCGTCGATGCCCTTCGACCCGTCGATGTCCACTATGTTGCCCTTCGCCCTGAAGTGCTCGATCAAGGGGGCGGTCTGTTCCTGGTAGACCTTGAGCCTGTTCCTGACGGTCGCCTCCTTGTCGTCGTCCCTCTGGATGAGCTCGGAGCCGCACTTGTCGCACACGCCCGCGTTCTTGGGCGGGTTCGACGTGACGTTGTACACGGAGTTGCACTTCATGCATATCCTGCGGCCGACCGCGCGCTGGACCAGGGACTCGTGGTCGACCACGATGTTCAGCACGAGGTCGATGTCCGTCATCTTGTCCAGCTCCTGGGCCTGGCCCATGGTCCTGGGGAAGCCGTCCAGGAGGTATCCGTTGGCGCAGTCGGGCCTCGAGACCCGCTCCTTGATGAGCTGCACGATGAGGTCGTCCGGGCCCAGCCTGCCCGTGTCCAGGTACGACTTTATCTTGACGCCCAGGGGCGTCTTCTTCGCGACCGCCTCCCTCAGCAGGTCCCCCGTGGAGACCTGGGGCAGCCCGTATTCCTTCGCCAGCCTCTGGGCCTGCGTGCCCTTCCCCGCACTCGGCGGGCCGAAGATTATGAGCTTCAGC
>JBFXGF010000019.1:0-11155 GCA_050178275.1 Thermoplasmata archaeon
TCCGATCTGGGAGTGGACCGCCAGGGACATCGACGAGATACTCGACGAACTCAGACCAATCACCATCCCCGTCAACGTCTCCGTCGAGGGGAGACAGAAGATCATGGGGTTCGAGGAGTCCGAGAGGCTGCTCCGTAAGGCCAAGCTGATATCGTTGGAGGAGTGCTCGTGCCGCAAGAGGATCAAGGGATGCGATTCGCCCCTGGACGTCTGCCTCTGCATGGACAAGGAAGCCGAGGAGGCAATCGAGAGGAGAGGGGCGCACGAGACTACGCTCGAGGTCGCCATGGACGCCCTGAGGAGGTCCCACGAGGCCGGTCTCGTGCACATGGCCTACGAGACGAGGGGCGGCCCCATCGACATCATCTGCAGCTGCTGTTCCTGCTGCTGCCATACCCTCGCCGCCATCACGCGCCTCGGCTACGACGAGGCCGTGGTCGGTCACGCGGACGTCATCGCTGAGATGGACCCGACACTGTGCGACGACTGCGGCGTCTGTGTAGAGCGGTGTCACTTCAAGGCGTGGGCCATGGAGGGGGACTCGGTGGAGTTCGCTCGCGCGAAGTGCGCGGGCTGCGGCGTGTGCGCCTCGTCCTGCCCCAGCGGAGCGATAAGGCTCGTGAAGAGAGACTGACCCCCAGCCCGTAAAAAGTTCAAGAGCTGAAGCTCACAAGTGAGAATTGACCTTTTAAGATACAGACTCTCAGGACCTGAGGACTATCTCGATGTTGACGCCGTCCGGGACCTGTATCCTCATGAGCTGCCTCAGGGCGCGCTCGTCGGCGTCGAGGTCTATGAGCCTCTTGTGGACGCGCATCTCCCATCGGTCCCATGTCTCCGAGCCCTCGCCGTCCGGGCTCTTCCGGACAGGCACCTTCAGCCTCTTCGTCGGGAGTGGTATCGGGCCGGCGATGTCCACGCCAGTCTTCTCGCTGATCATCTTGATCTGCTTGCAGACCATGTCGACCTTCTCGGGGTCCGTCCCGCTCAGCGATATCCTGGCCCTCTGCGACATCTCAACAAAACCTCACATGAAAAACATGGATAAGCGGTTTAAGGGGTTTACATCTCCTTCTTCTCGATGTCAATGACCATGCCCGCCGCGACGGTCTGGCCCATGTCCCTGACGGCGAACCTCCCCAGCTGCGGGAACTCCTTCGCCTTCTCTATGGCCAGCGGCTTCGACGGCGTGATCTTCACGATCGCCGCGTCGCCGGTCTTCAGGAACTGCGGGTTCTCCTCCTTCACGGTACCTGTGCGCGGGTCGAGCTTCTTCTGGAGCTCGGTGAACGTGCACGCGACCTGGGCCGTGTGGCAGTGGAACACCGGGGTGTACCCGACCGTGATGACGCTCGGGTGGTTCAGGACCATTATCTGCGCGGTGAAGGACTTCGCGACCGAGGGTGGGTTGTCCACCGGGCCGGCCACATCGCCCCTCTTGATGTCGGTCTTCGCGATGCCCCTGACATTGAACCCGACGTTGTCGCCTGGCTCCGCCTTGGCCATCTGCTCGTGGTGCATCTCGACGGACTTGACCTCGCCCACCTTGTTCGAGGGCATGAAGATGATCTTCATGTCGGGCTTGATCACGCCGGTCTCGACCCTGCCGACTGGGACTGTGCCAACACCGGTGATGCTGTATATGTCCTGGACCGGCAGCCTCAGGGGCTTGTCGGTGGCCTTCGACGGCGCCTTCAACGCGTCGAGCGCCTCAGTCATCGTCGGGCCCTTGTACCAGGGGGTGTTCGGCGACTTCGAGGCGATGTTGTCGCCCTTGAAGCCGGAGCACGGGATGAAGGGTATCTCGTCGACCTTGTAGCCCACGGTCTTGAGCAGGTCGGTGACCGCCTTCTTCGTCTCCTCGTACTTCGCCTGGTCGTACTTGACGGCGTCCATCTTGTTGACATCGATGATGATCTGGTTCACGCCGAGCGTCCTGGCGAGGAATATGTGCTCCTTCGTCTGCGCCTGCGGACCCTCGATGGCCGAGCAAACGATGACCGCTGCGTCGGCCTGGCTCGTACCCGTGATCATGTTCTTCACAAAGTCCCTGTGGCCAGGGGCGTCGATGATCGTGAAGTAGTACTTCTGGGTGTTGAACCTCTTGTGCGCCACATCGATGGTGAGACCTCTCTCCCTCTCTTCCTTTAGTCCATCCATCACCCACGCGAACTCGAAAGTCGCCTTGCCCTTCTGCTCGGCCTCCTTCCTGTACTTCTCGATCACGTGGGGCTCGATGTGCCCTGTGTCGAGGAGCAGTCGGCCGACAGTGGTCGACTTGCCGTGGTCGACGTGTCCGATGAACACCAAGTTCATGTGCGGTTTATCTGCCATATCGTGGCCTCCATTGCCTTCTTTCGGAGCATGATGCTCTTGGTATATTAGTCTTGCCTATGCGCGTTAGCTGGATGTGGGCTGGGCCATCATCCCGAGTAGTACGACGCGTCGTACGCCTCGGCCTTGAGGCCCTTCCGCTGCCGGATCTGCGGCACGGTCCTCTCCAGCGGCTCCTTGGGCATGGGCTCGAAGCCCGCGTTCTCGGTGGACCAGAGCGCGCGGCCGCTCGTCGCGCCCCTGATGGACGCGGCGAACCCGAACATCTCCGACACCGGGCACTTCGAGGCCAGGATGGTCATCTCGCCCTCCTGCTTCATGTCCTCGATGACGCCCCGCCTCTGCTGTATCTCGCGTATGGCGTCGCCCATGACGTCCTGGGGGACGTTGATGAACACCTTCTGCATCGGCTCGTAGAGCGTCCTGCCAGCCATGCACATCGCGCCGTAGATGGCCGACCTCGCGGCCGGTATGACCTGGGCCGGGCCCCTGTGTATGCTGTCCTCGTGGAGCTTGGCGTCCACCAGCTTGATCTTCATCGCCATGCACTTCTCGTTGCAGAGCGGGCCCCGGTTCATGGCCTCTATGTAGGCCTCCTTGATGAGCTCCATCGTCTCGTGCAGGTACTGGATGCCCTTGGTCGTGTCGAGCAGCATGTTCGTGCCGTGGAACGCGACGATGCCCCTGGCCTCGTCCCTCTCCATGCCGAGGTCCTGGAGCTGCCTCGCGACGGCCTTGGCGTCCTTGACCCTGCCCTCGGTCTCGATCACGCCCGAGCGCATGGCATCGACGATCGCCGCCGGGAGCGGCTCGACCTCGACATAGAACCTGTTGTGCTTGTTCGGGGACTTGCCCTCGAACGGCCCGCCTGAGCCGGTCACGCACTCCCTGAACACGACTATGGGCTGTGAGGTCTTGATCTCGACCTTGTGCTCGTTCACTATCCTGTAGTTGGTGATCTCCAGGTGCAGCTCGCCCATGCCGGACATCAGGTGCTCGCCGGTCTCCGAGTTGATCTCGACCTGTATGGACGGGTCCGCCTTCGCGACCGTCCGCAGGACGTCGACCAGCTTCGGCAGGTCCTTGGTGTGCTTCGCCTCGATGGCGACCGTGACGACCGGGTCGGAGTAGTGGACGATCTTCTCGAACGGCTGCATCGCGGGGTCGCTGGACACGGTGGAACCCGCTATCGCGTCCTTGAGGCCGGATATGGCGACGACGTTGCCCGAGTCGATCTCGTCCACCGGGATCCTGTCCGCGCCCACGGTGAGTGAGACCATCTGCGCCCTGTTCGGGTTGGGCATGCCTATGATGTGCATCTCCTGGCCCTTGATGACCTTGCCGCTGAACAGCCTGCCCACCGCGACCTCTCCCGCGTGCGGGTCGACTATGATCTTCGTGACCATCATGGCGACCGGGGCCTCCGGGTCGCACTCGAGCATTCCCTTGCCGAAGTTGGACTCCGGGTCCCCGTGCCATATGACGGGTATCCTTAGCTTCTGCGCGTCGGCCGGGTTCGGCAGGTGCCTGATGACCTCCTCTAGCAGGACCTCGTGCAGGGGCGCCCTCTTTGACAGCGCCTTCTGGTCGCCGTTCTTGCAGTGCTCGTATATCTCCTTGAACGTGATGTTCGTCTTCTTCATGTAGGGCACGCTGATAGCCCAGTTGTTGAAGGCCGAGCCGAGCACGATGTTGCCCGTGGAGACGTTCAGGGCCCACTTCTCCTTCAGCTCCGGTGGTAGCAGGTTCTGGACCTTGAGGTGTACCTCGTTCATGATGGCCGCGAGGCGCTCCTGCATCTGCTCAGGGGTGACCTGGAGCTCGTTGATGAGCCTATCGACCTTGTTGATGAAGAGTATCGGGTGCACGCGCTCCTTGATCGCCTGCCTGATGACCGTCTCGGTCTGGGGCATCACGCCCTCGACCGCGCACACGAGTATGATGACGCCGTCTATCGCCCTCATGGCCCTCGTGACATCGCCCCCGAAGTCCACGTGCCCGGGCGTGTCGATGAGGTTGATGAGGTACTCCTGGCCCTTGTAGTCGTAGACCATCGACGCGCTGGCGGCGTTGATGGTGATGCCCCTGGCCTGCTCCTGCTCGTCGAAGTCCAGGAGCAGTTGCTTGCCCGCGAGGTCCTCGGACATCATGCCCGAGCCCGCGATGAGGTTGTCTGAGAGTGTGGTCTTGCCGTGGTCGATGTGCGCGGCCGTGCCGATGTTACGTATGAACTTGGTCTGCCTCATCAGGGCCTGCGCCTTCTTGATGTTGTCTTCCTTCCTTCCCATACTATCACCATGGGTCTAGCTCTATCCGGGAACGATCGGAAATCGCCGAACGGTAAATCATGTAAGTGGTTTTCCAGACAGGTCAGCGCGCGGAGGACGCGACCCTCTCGATCTCTTCCTTCTTGGCGACCGAGCTCGAGTTGATGTCGTTCTTGGCCGCCAATATGATCTCGTCCGCGAGGCACTCGCCTATCGGCTTCTTGCTCTTGTGGGATGACTCCAGCGTCGCGCGGCACAGGTGCCTGAGCGCGAGGTCCACCCTCCTGGCGGGGGCGACGTCGACCGCCTTCGGGACGGATATGCCGCCGTACTGCAGCCTCGTGACCTCTTCCCTGGGGGCCACGTTCTGGAGCGCGTCAACGAGCACCTGGAGCGGGTTCTGCTTCGTCTTGGTCGCCACTATGCCGAACGCGTCCTCGACCGCCTTGTAGGACTTCATCTTCTTGCCCGTGAAGTCCTCGGTGCGCATCATGTTGTTGATGAGCCTCTCGACGATGCTCATCTTGGCCTTCCCGAAGGCCTTGCTCGTGTGCCTCCCGCCCGTGTGCGGCACGGCCACGGGGGTCACGTCTATGTATCTGGCCATGCCAGCGTCCCTCAGCGTCACTCCGGAGACGTCGTACTTGCCGAACATGAGCACGTTCCCCGCGCCCGGGAGCTTCTCCTCCTTGGCGGGCTCTGGGGTCGCTACGCGCTCCGGCGCCTGCTTCTTCGGTTCTTCCTGGGAAAGCGGTGCAGCAGCTGCCTCAGGGATCTTTGCAGGCTCAGGGGCGGGGGCCTCCTGTACAGGTGTCTTATCCTCTTCCAACAATCTCACCTCACAGGCTTCTCCTTCCTGCCCCGGACAAGTTCGTCCAGAGAGACGTTGTTGACCTTGATGACCTTGTACCTGACACCGGGGATGTCACCGTACGAACGGCCCATCCTGCCGCCGATGCCCTCGACCAGCACCTCGTCGTGCTCGTCGATGAAGTTGATGGCGCCGTCGCCGACCGCGAACGCAGTGATCTGACGGCCGTTCTTGATGAGCTGGATCTTGACGCACTTCCTGATGGCCGAGTTGGGCTGCTTCGCCTCGATGCCCACCTTCTCGAGGACCACGCCGCGGGCCTGGGCCGAACCCTCGAGCGGGTCGGACTTCTCCTTGAGCTTGAGCGCTCTGCGCTTGTAATACCGGTCGTTCCACCGGAACTTCTGCCTGTCATCCTTGAGCTTCCTGGCGGTGTAGAGTCCTTTCGGCACTAATGTCACCTTTTAGCGAAGGTAAGCCCTACAAAACCGTCTTCCTATTAAAACTTGCGGTTATACCGGCGGCCAGGCCAGCATGTCGCAAATGCCCCCGGCGCGCGGCCCCGCGACGCCCGCGAGGACCGAACTCGACGCGACAGGTCGACGGGCGGGAGAGCCGCCTACGGCCGTCCCCTGGACTCGCCCCTGACCATCGCCGCGGACACCAGGTGCGCGATCCTCACGGGCTCGGGGACGACGCCCCTGACGGTCATCGTCTGGACTAGCCGAGCGAAGTCGGCCCAGCCCATCCCGACAACGGAGGCGTACAGCGGCTTGTGCCCCGTGTCCAGGGGCCTCAGCGGGACGCGGGTCACGAGGGATAGCCGCATCTCCCAATCAGTGAAGTGCTTCCTCAGAGCGGACTCGATCCCGGCCATGTCGGGCTCGTCCCTGGTCACGGTCGCGATCGGCATGCCCGCGCGCTCGTGGAACGATTCCATGTCGATGACGTTGAACCCCGCGAGCGCGATCCCGTCGACGATGACGAGCGCGACCTGCTCGGCGTACCTGGACCCCTCGACCATCTCGACGAGCCGGTCGGTGGCGTCGTCGCCGTCGACCTCCACCTCCGTCCTCATGACGGCCTCCAGATAGTTCGGGGCGCGCACGAGGGCGCCGACCACCAGCGACCGTTGGTCGCCGAACTCGAAGGGTGAGTCGTCTACGCCCAGAACCCTCACTTGGTCCTTCATCGCCCTCACGCCAGAGGTAAGGCGCCCGTGATCGGGTCTATCTGCGACTCGGGCGCTGGACCGATGCCCAGACAGGTGGTCGTGCTCGGGGGCAGCTCCGTGAGGCCGGCGTCCGTGACGAGCTCGCTCGGTATCCCCGCCCTCGCGGCCCTCTCCTTGAGCGCCAGGAGGTCCTCGAGGGTCTTCACCTTCACGACGACCTTCCTCTGGCCCTCCCTGAACCAGGACGAGAACCAGTCGGGCTTCCGCGCCTTCGCCTGGACCGCGCACGAGACCGCCGCGTGGGCCACCTGGACGGCGAGCTTGCCGCCGGACATCTTCAGGTCGTCCCTCACGACGATGACGAGCTTGTACTCCATCTCCCCCTTCCTCACGGCCATCTCAACTCCCCCCCTCCAGGCGCTCCAGCTGGTCGTTCAACTGCTCGACCCTGGCCTTCGCCTGCTCGATCCTCTTGCGGTAGTAGAGCTGCTTGTTCGGATTCGAAGTGGACGCGCGGGAGGCGTACTTCTCGATGTCCCTGAGCAGTTCGTCCCTCTCGATCAGGAGCCTCTCGACCTCCCTGCCCTTGACGGGCGATATGAGCCTCATGCCCGCGACCTTCCTCGGGCGTGTCGGCCTGTACAGCTTCGGGTGAGCGAGGCCAAGCCAGGGATAGGCGCCCATGAACCACCCGCCGACGAAGAACAACCCGGTGAGCGTCAGGAGCGAGGCCCACAGCGGGCCGGGGGTGACATACCCCTGCTCCTCCGTGCTGATGGCGTTGAGGGCGAACCCGACGAATATGGCTATGACTATGCTCAGGCCCATGCCCAGCGCGACCCTGTACACGATGTCGTACTCTGGGTCCAGCTCGCCCTTGCGCGGGAACAGTAGACAGACCAGCGTGTACCCGGGAAGGAGGAACAGGACCGCCAAGCCGGCGAATATCTGGAGTAGACCCATCGTTACGCTCCGGCGGGAAGAGGGCGGACCGGCTTATTGAGTTTTTGGAGGAGGGGAGGCTGAAACCATAATTAACCACCAGGCGTTACATCACCCCGAATGCTAGAACTGAGGGAACGGGACGGGCTCGCCAGGATATGCGAGCTAAGCACGAAGCGGGGGAAGGTCACGACGCCGGCCCTGCTGCCCGTGGTGAACCCGAACCAGCTGACCATCACCCCGAGGGAGATGAGGGACCGGTTCAAGGTCGACATACTGATCACCAACTCATACATCATCAAGACCGACGAGAAGCTGCGGGAGAGGGCCCTGGGGGAGGGGTTGCACAAGCTGCTGGACTTCGACGGCCTGATCATGACCGACAGCGGCACATTCCAGAGCTATGTGTACGGCAAGGTCGCCGTGGGCCACAAGGAGATCGTGGAGTTCCAGAGGGACATAGGCTCGGACATAGGTACCATCCTGGACGTCTTCTCGGAGCCCGACTGGACGGAGGAACAGACGAGGGCCGCGATGGAGGAGACGCTCAGGAGGGCGGAGGAGTCCGTCCCGCTCAAGGGGGACATGCTGCTGGCGGGAACCGTGCAGGGGGGCGTGTTCCCCGGGCAGAGGCTGGAGTGCGCCGAGCGGCTCTCGAAGATGGCGTTCGACGCGCACCCGATCGGCGGCGTGGTGCCACTGCTCGAGAACTACAGGTTCGCGGACGTGGCGGAAGTCATCATCGCGTCCAAGAGAGGACTGGACCCGTCGAGGCCCGTCCACCTGTTCGGCGCTGGCCACCCGATGGTGTTCCCGTTCGCGGTGCTCCTGGGGTGCGACCTCTTCGACTCGGCGTCCTATGCCAAGTACGCGAGGGAGGAGAGGATCATGTATCCCACGGGCACGAAGTTCCTGAGGGACCTGCACGACCTCGCGTGCGACTGCCCCGCGTGCTCGTCGACCTCGGTCAAGGAGCTCATGGCCATGTCCCCCGCGGACAGGACCAAGAAGATAGCGGAGCACAACCTGTTCACGAGCCTGAAGGAGCTGAGGAAGGTCAGGAACGCCATACACGAGGGCTCGATCTGGGAGATGGTCGAGATGAGGGCCAGGGCGCACCCGGCCCTGCTCGCCGTGCTGAAGGTGCTGAAGAGGAACGCCGAGTACCTGGAGGGTTTCGAGCCCGCGAGCAGGAGGGGCGCGTTCTTCTACTGTGGGCCCGAGAGCTACGACAGGCCCAGCGTGATGAGGTACAGGGAGAGGTACTTCAACAGATACAGGAGGACGGGCGCGAAGGTGCTCGTCGGTTTCGAGGACGGGCCCAAACCTTACTCGAGGGGCTACGCCTCGGAGATAGCGAAGGTCCGGGAGAAGGTGGACGCGGACTTCATGATCGCGTCGTTCTTCGGGCCCGCGCCGATCGAGCTGGACGAGCTGTACCCCATCGCGCAGTCCATCATCCCGGAGCACCTGGACCGCGAGGTCGCGGAGAAGGTCAGGGACACGATGGAGAGGCACGCGCACCAGCACGGCTACCCTCTCGCGGTCATGTGGGAGGATGACCACACGCTCGAGTTCCTGGAGGAGGTCGCGCCCAGGTCGAGGACCGTGGACCCGGACTTGCTGAGGGTCAGGGCGGTCCTGGACATGCAGTTCGGAAGGGGCGCCGCCGACATCCTGGACGGCAGGAAGGTCGAGTTCGTCAAGTCGCGGAACACCGGCAAGATCAGGAACGTGATCGTGGACGGCACGCACGCGTTCTCGATGAGGGCACATGACGGGAGGCTCACGCCCAAGATGGAGGGCGCGAGGATGCTCATGGAGGTCCTCCCTGGACACGCGATGAGGGTGACTGTGGAGGACGAGCCCGCGGAGTTCGCGGCCAAGGGGAACAACGTCTTCGCCAAATTCGTGGTCGATTGCGACCCCGACATCAGGCCTGGGGATTCCGTCATGGTCGTCAACACCAAGGGCCAGCTCGCGGCCGTCGGGAGGGCCCTCATGGTCAGGAGCGAGATGCTGGCATTCAAGCGCGGGATATCGGTCAGGGTCAAGGAGGCCGCGGAGGACTAGTCCTTCCTGGACACCACCTTCTCGGCCACGCTCACACATGACAGGAAGTCGTCCAACGTGTGCAGCAGGCTCTTCAGGGAGTCCGCCCCGATATCCGCCACGATCGTGTCGCCCTCGACCCTAGTCTCGAGGTACCCTTCGTTGTCGAGCGCGACGGATCTGTGGACCTTCTCGGCCTCGTCGGCGGATTCGAACCCCAGCACCAGCGAGCACCTCACGGGCCTGGCGCCGTTCGCGGACGCGGTCATCGACCCTTCGAGGTTGGACAAGATACTTAGATGTTGCCGTCCATGCGATGGCTGGAGAAGATGGAAGTCAAGGAGTGTATCGAAGGTAGGACGAGCGTGCGTGTCTTCAGGCCGGACCCGGTCGAGGACGATATCGTGGACGAAGGATTGAGGCTGGCCAACCTCGCCCCATCGGCAGGGAACCTGCAGGCCCGGGACTTCGTCGTGGTCAGGGACGCCGCAGTCAAGAGGGCGCTCATGCACGCCGCTTTCACCCAGGAGTTCATCAGGACAGCGCCGGTGGTCGTCGTGTTCTGCGCGAACCTCGAGAGAATCGGCCACTACGGCCAGAGAGGGAAGGAGCTGTACTGTCTCCAGGACGTCGCCGCCGCAGTCCAGAACTTCTCCCTGTACCTGCACAGCAAGGGTCTGGGGAGCGTCTGGGTCGGCGCGTTCGACGAGGCGAAGGCCGCAGAGGCGCTCGGCACGCCGGGCCATGTGAGGCCCTTGGCCATCGTGCCCGTCGGATACCCCGCTGAGGAGGGGTTGAGGAGGAAGAGGCTGCCCAGCAGCGAGCTTGTCCACAGGGACAGATGGTGACTCATGGGCAAGGCGAAGGTCGACCGGACCATGGCCGTGTGGGGGGTCGTGTTCGGTGTGCTCGCGACCCTTACGGGGATGTTCCTCCTGGAAGCGGTCGAGGGCGGCTTCGTGGCGGAGGGGTTCTTCCTCATAGTGCTGTCGTGGGTGGTGGTCATGCTGGTGGTCGCGAAGGCGTTCCAGGTGGTGCGCTCCCGGTCTGAGAGGAAGAAGGAGGAGTAGCCCCGGGAGGATTCGAACCTCCGTCGCAGGCTCCAAAGGCCCGCATGATTGTCCTCTACACTACGGGGCTACGGTGTCCCGTCGCTGCTACATGGAGGCATCTGGATATTAACGGTTTCTAGGCCGCGGGCCGAGCCTCATCTCCTCGAGAGGATCAACACCCCGATGACCGTGATGACGCTTCCGACAGCGGACACCCAGCCTATCATCTCCCCAAGGACGACCCACGCGAGGGCGACCGTGACGACGGGCTCGAAGTACAGCATGCTCCCGGTCGCGCGCGCGTCCAGACCTGTAAGCGCCTTGAACCAGAACACGTACCCGACGACCGTGCACAGCACCCCCAGGTACAGAGCGGCCGCGAAGAAGCTCGGCTGGAACGACTGGCCCGTGATGGCCATGTCCGTGACCGCGAAGGGGGCCAGCATGATCGTCCCCAGGATGGTGATGTATGCGGTGCTCGTCATCGGGTCGTACTTCTTCACCACCTTCGTCCCCGCGACCG
>JBFXGF010000020.1:0-11146 GCA_050178275.1 Thermoplasmata archaeon
GTTAAAACTAACACCGTTATTCATGGTGACGTCGTCTGTCGGAGCGGCCAGGAGTTATCATGCCTGATAGAGGCGAAGGATTCCCCCGACCCACCAAGACCCTCGACTGCATCGGACTCTACTGTCCCGAGCCGGTGTTCAGGACCAGAGAGGATATCTCGACGGTCCAGGTTGGACAGGTCCTGGAGGTTCTGGCAGACGACCCCGCCTCTGAGTCCGACATACGCAGCTGGGCGAAGCACGCCGGGCACGAGCTGCTGTCGGTCGAGAGGATCGGGAGCGGGTTCAGGTTCCTGATAAGACGGGGGCCGTGACCCGCTAGCATGGGAGGATGAGGACTTGTCCAAGAAGATATTGTACGTGCAGACGTCGGGGCCGGACACGCCTGAGAGACTGTACTCGCCGTTCATACTCGCGTCCACGGCCAAGGCCATGGGCGTGGACGCGGCCGTGTACTACCTGGCTAAGGGCATCCTTGGGGTCAAGAAGGGCGAGCCAGAGAAGATAAGGATGGGCTCGTTCCCCAGCCTCAAGGAGGTCATGGACCAGGCGGCCGAGGCGGGCGTCGAGATGTTCGTGTGCGCCCAGAGCGCGCAGCTCTGGGGCCTCAGGGCGTCCTCGGACGACTTCGAGCCGCCCGCGAAGGTCGTGGGCGCCGCGACCCTGAACGACCTCGTGCTCGAGTACGATGCGGTGTTAACTTTTTAGGCGCGGCCCCCATCTGTTCAAGCGAGGTACCCGAGATGCCCGAAGGACAGGACCAGGCCAGGCGAAGGGTGTACATGGACCACGCGGCCGCCGCGCCCGTGGACCCGCGCGTGCTGGACCGCATGATGCCGTTCTTCTCCGACCGGTTCGGCAACCCGTCCTCCATACACAGCTCCGGCCGGGAGCCGAAGAGGGCCCTCGAGGACGCGAGGGCGAGCGTCGCGAGGCTCATCAACGCGAAGAGGAAGGAGGAGGTCATATTCACGTCTGGCGCGACCGAGGCGAGCAACCTCGGCATCAAGGGCGTCGCGATGAGGCTGAGGGCCGAGGGGAACCACGTGGTCACATCGGCGATCGAGCACATATCCATCCTGAACATCATGAAGTACCTGCAGAAGCAGGGGTTCGAGGTCACGCACGTCCCGCCCACGGCCGACGGGTTCGTCGACATGGGCGAGTTCGAGCGCGCCCTCAGGAAGGACACCTTGCTCGCGTCCGTCATGTTCGCGAACAACGAGATAGGCACGCTCCAGCCGGTGGCGGAGATCGGCAGGCTGCTCCAGGAGAGGGACATCTACTTCCACGTGGACGCCGCCCCCGCGGCCGGGCAGGTGCCCGTGGACGTGCAGGCCCTCGGGATAGACCTCATGTCCCTGTCCTCGAACGACATGTACGGCCCCAAGGGCGTCGGGGCGCTCTATGTCAGGGACGGCACCAGGATCGAGGCCGTGGGACAGGGGGGCGGGCAGGAGCGGGGGCTCAGGTCCGGCTCGGAGAACATCCCCGGGATCGTGGGGTTCGGCGAGGCGGCCGAGATAGCCATGAGCGGGATGGCGTCCGAGGGCGAGAGGCTCGCGTCCCTCAGGGACAGGCTCGTCAGGGGCATGCTAGAGAGGGTCGACGACTCCTTCCTGAACGGCCACCCGGCCAAGCGCCTCCCGAACAACGCCAACTTCAGGTTCAAGTTCGTCGAGGGGGAGGCGATGCTGCTCAACCTCGACATGATGGGCGTGTCCGTGTCCTCGAGCTCCCCGTGCACATCGAAGAGTCTCCTGCCGTCCCACGTGCTGCTCGCGTGCGGCATACCGACCGAGGAGGCGCAGAGCGCGGTGCAGTTCACCCTCGGCAGGTGGAACACGGAGGAGGAGGTGGACCGGGTCCTGGATGTCATGCCAGGGGTAATCTCGAAGCTGAGGGCCATGTCCCCGTTCAGCCGTGAGAACGTGGAGGAGATGCGCTCGACCGCGGGCCACCGGGACGACCACGGGCACTGTGACCGCTGAGTGGGTATGCCCAGCACCCCTCCGCTCGTGCGCGCGCGCGCGTGGCGGGCCCTCCCGGGGCGTCGTGCGTATCGCCGTAGGTCCCCTAAGGCAAAAGTGTGGAAAAGATGTAGTTTGCCCTGGTCGGTGCAAAAGGCCAGCTAAATCTCAGCAAACTTATATATATAGTTCGTCAATTAATGAACGAGGATGGGATAGCCCATGAAACGAAGAATTTTGAGCGTAGCGATGGCTCTGTGCATGATTGCTGTCGTGTTCACCGCCCTTCCGACGAAGGCAGAGGTGTACTACACGGGCACTGTGCAGACTATGGATGATAGCGGCACCTTGAAGACAGTGTTCTTCGAGGGGGATGAGATCTACGTCAACGTGACGATGTATTACCAGAACGTGCTGGTGAACGCTGACATAAACGTCCAGTTGCTGTACGACGGCGGCGGGGTCGCCGACTCGTTCTCCGAGCAGACGGACGACCCGGCGGTCGGGTACTACAACAGCACGATAGCGTTGGTCGAGAGAACACTCACATGCCCTGGCGTGAGCGGCGACATGGAGATATTCGATGTGCTGCTCAGGGTCGACACGCCCTACGGGTGGGTCGACGTCGCGAGGGAGCAGGTAGTCGTCAGGAACGCGGGGATATCCCTTGAGCCGGCGACCTACCCGTACTATCCGGGACAGGACGTCACGGTCACAGTGACGACCGGGAACACCGCCCCGTTCTACGTGCAGGTCCTGGACGACTATGACCACGACCTGGTGATGGAGCAGACCGATCAGGAGGTCGACGAGACCGGTGTCTGGACCTGGACGTTCACCATACCCGAGGACGCTGACGCGGGCGATTACCGCGTGCGCGTGTTCGAGGAAGTGACTGACATCCACTGGTTCACCGCCTACTTCTACATCGCGACCTTCTACTTCGACGTCAGCACCGACAGGAGCGTCGTCATGCCTGGCGAGACGGTCACGGTGGAGTACATCACCTTCGACATCGCGACACTGGACGTGTACATGGATGTCGATACCGAGTGGAACGCGATCTGGTACAACCTGACCGGCGTCGAGCAGATAGATGTCGGGGAGCTCGTCCCGAGCTATGAGGGGTACAAGCTCTTCACCATACCGAGTGACATCAACCTGAGCTCGGACTACGTGCTGCACTTCTGGGTCAACGACACCGATGGAAGGAGCACCGAGGCGGAGCTGTCCTTCGGCATCGGCGTGCTAGCCGGCTCTGTGTCCGTGTACGACAACACGTACCTGGCCGGGGAGAACGTCAATGTTGAGGTCGACGCGTGGGTCTACTTCGACTGGGCCTGGTACGAGTCCAACGGCCTGCCCGGCGCCGAGGTCGACATCGAGGTCGACAGGAACGGCGAGGTCATAGCCGAGTACGGCGCGAGCGGCCTGATGACCGGCGAGGACGGCGTAGCGGTGCACGAGTTCGAGCTCGCGGACGACGCGGAGGTCGGCACGTACACTGTCACGGCGACCATATCCAAGATCGGGTACAGCCTGGTCAGGATGACGACCTTCGAGGTGGAGCAGTACCTCGGCTTCTGGGTCGAGCTGGACAAAGAGGAGTACTACAGCGGAGAGACCGCGACGGCCAAGTTCATGGCTACCTGGGGCGCTGAGGAGTTCACGAACATATCGGTGTTCTACATCGTGCACTCCGCCGTGGGTAACCTGACAACGGGCAACTCCTCGAACGGCGAGGACAGCACCTTCACGGTGCCCTCCGGGTTCGTCGGCTGGATGTGGATAGAGGCCATGACCACGGTCAACGGCAACTTCCTCTACAACTCCGACGGCGCGTGGGTCTCCAAGGCGTTCGTGGCGGTCACGGTGTCATTCGACGAGTACCGCGCTGGACAGACCGTAGATTGGGACTTCCAGATAATGACCTCGATGACCAGCGGCCTGCTCTCGTACACGATCGAGGCCGCAGGCGGCACGATGGTGGCGTCCGCGGCCCTCCCGTTCGCGACCTCCGGAACGATATCCTACACCGTCCCGGCGGAGAACCCCGCGAACTGGTATGAGCTGACCGTCGTCCTGAAGGACGGCCTGGGCAACGAGGACTCCGACTCCGAGACCGCGTATCTCGTGCAGGACTACACGCTCAGCGTCTGGCTCGCGGGCGACTCCGGCTTCGTCGGTGGCGCGTTCGAGCCCGGCGACGAGGTGGAGATCCAGTACGAGGTAGTGACGAACGGCGTCGCGCACAAGTCGGTCTACGAGATCTGGTTCTACGCCGGGTGGGCGGACGACGATGTCTACCACTCAGTGCTGACCACCTCCGCGACCGGGACCTTGTCGGTGACGGTGCCCAACGGCGTGGCTGATGGCACGTACTACATCGACGTGTGGCTCTACGACGGACTGACCGACGACTACCTGGGCTACGACTGGGCCCAGGTGGAGATCGAGGCGGACCAGAGCGGCTGGACAAAGGAGATCGCGGGCATGAGCGCGGTGGACTTCATCACGCTCGTGCTGATCGTGGTCATGATCGTCCTGCTGATCGTCGTGCCCTTCCTGAAGGGCAGGAGCGGCCCCATCATCAAGAAGAAGGAGCACGCCCCCGCACCGGAGCCGACGCCGATGGAACCGCCACCGGCGCCACCGCAGTGAGTCGATCGGACGAAGGCTGAAACCTCTTCCACCAAACCCCATTTCTCCATTTCCCGCACATTGAAGGGCAGGCATACCGCGGTTTCCCTCCTCACTCACTTCGGCGGGACACGCAGAGTGGGAGGCCCGAGAGGATGGAGAGTCGCCTGTTCGAGGAAGGCCTCTAGGAAACCCTTATACGGCGGCTGTCTGTTGGGCCCGTGATGCGCCAGCCGAAGGTCGCCGTCGTAGGGCTAGGGTATGTCGGGATACCCCTCTCAGCGCTCCTAGCGGACAGCGGGTGCGACGTCGTCGGAGTCGATGTCGTCGCGGAGCGGGCGCTCAAGATCAACGAGGGGATACTGCCGCTCTCGGGCGAGGAGCCCGGGCTCGCGGACATGCTGAGGAAGGTCGTCCGGAAGGGCGGCCTGAGGGCATCGACCGAGTTCGGGGCGTGCTCGGACAGGGACGCCGTCTTCGTCTGCGTCGACACGCCCATGGACGACGAGCACCGGCCGAACAACTCCAGGCTGCAGGCGGCCGCCACGGGCATAGGCGAGCACATGCGCAAGGGGACGCTCGTGGTCGTCGAGTCCACGGTCGCCCCGGGGACTATGCTGAAGGTGTTCGCGCCCGCGCTCGAGCGGGCGTCCAAGATGACCCTGGGCAAGGACTTCAAGCTGGCCCACTGCCCGGAGAGGGTCATGCCGGGCAGGCTGCTGCACAACCTCACGACCTACGACAGGGTTCTGGGCGGGTACGACAGGCAGAGCGTCGCAAGGGCCAAGGCCATATACTCCAGGTTCATGCGGGGCGAGCTGCACACGACAGACCTCGCCACGGCCGAGACGGTCAAGACGGCCGAGAACGCCTACAGGGACGTGCAGATCGCGTTCGCGAACGAGGTCGCGCTCATGTGCGAGCATCTGGGCGTGGACGCGTTCGAGGTCCGGAGGCTGGTGAACACGTGCCCGTTCAGGGACATGCACGTCCCGGGCGCGGGCGTGGGAGGTCACTGCCTGCCCAAGGACCCGTGGCTGCTTGTCCACGGGGGCAAGGCGGCGAAGCCGAGGCTGATCCCGACCGCGAGGGCGGTGAACGACTCGATGCCCGCGCACGTGGTGGACCTGGCCGAGAGGATGCTCGACGAGGCCAAGATAGACAAGCGGAAGGCCAACGTGGCCATCATGGGGGCCTCGTTCCTGCAGGACAGCGGGGACATCAGGAACTCGCCCTCGCTCCCGGTCATACACGCGTTCAAGAGGTGCGCCAGGCTGTCGGTGCACGACCCCTACGTGGCCCACCTGGACGGCACCGAGGCCACGAAGGACATGAAGGGGGCGCTCGAGGACGCCGACATCGCGATATTCATGGTCGCGCACAAGCAGTACGCCCGCCTGACCCCGGCCACGCTCAAGGGGCTGATGCGCACGCCGATGGTGGTCGACGGCAGGGACCTGTTCTCCGCGGATAGGATGCGCAGGGCGGGCGTCAAGTACGCGGGCGTAGGCAAGGGCAAAGGGTTCAGCTGAGCAGCTCGGCCATGCCCTCTGAGAGCGGTATCCTGGCTGAGAAACCGAGGATGTCCCTCGCGCGGGTCACGTCCGCGAGACTGTGCCTTATGTCCCCCTTCCTGGGGGCCGTGAACTGGGGCTCGAAGTGTCTCCCCGAGGCGGATATGGTCAGCCTCGCGAGGTCCAGGACGCTCGTGGGCCGGCCCGAGCCGCAGTTGAACACCTTCCCGGACACGCCCTCGGCGTCCAGGAGCGTGACCATCATGGCCGCGACATCCCTGGCGTGTACGAAATCCCTGGTCTGCAGCCCGTCCCCCTCTATCACCGGGGGCTTGCCGTTCCTGACCCGCTCGACGAACTTCGTGATCACGCCGGAGTACGGGCTCCCGGGGTCCGCCCTGGGAGAGTAGAAGTTGAAGGGCCTCACGGCCACGACCTCCATGCCGGTCGTGTGCCCGAACGCGAGCGTGAACTTCTCACCCGCGAGCTTGCTCGCCCCGTAGTTGCTCATGGGCTCCGTCGGGTGGTCCTCGACGATGGGGATCGAGCGCGGGTCGCCGTACACCGCTGCGCTGCTGACGTACACGAACCTCCCGACGCCCGAGCGAGCGGACGCGTGCAGCATGTTGACAGTCCCCAGCACGTTCGTCTGCGCGTCCCCGACCGGGTCCTCGGTGGACCGCTCGACGCTGACCTGGGCCGCGCAGTGCACGACGGCGTCCACGCCCCTGACCGCCCTCATGGCGTCGGCGGGGTTGCGTATGTCCCCGAGCGACGTGAGGTCCCGCGTCGAGGCGTGCGGGGACGGCGCGATGTCCACGCCGGACACCTCGCGCTCCCCGGACATGGCCTCGCATATGTACGAGCCCAGCTGCCCTGAGGAACCTGTGACCAACACCTTCATGAGAACAGCCCCCGGGGGATCACTTGACCTGCTCCTTGGCGCCCGACTTGACGGACCTCAGGGCAGCCTCGGCTATCCTGAGGGTCCTCACGGCGCTCTCGCCCGGCACGAGCGGCCTCCCGCCCTTCTCGACGGCGGACATGAAGTCGGCGAGCTCCCGCCTGAGGGGCTCCTCCTTCCTGAGCGCTATCCTCCTGAGGTCGAACTCGAGCGACACGTTGAACAGGTTGCCCGCCTCGAACGGCTTGAACGATGACGAGCACACCTGGGCGCTCTGGTCCATGTAGTCCACCTCGACGAAGTTCTTGCTGCATGTGAGCGCGAGCTTCCGCACCTTCATGGGCGTGAGCCAGTTGACCTCCACGAAGCCCGTGGCGCCCTTGTCGAAGTCGATGAGTATGTTCGCGTGGTCCTCGAAGGGGATGCCGTTCCCGACGCCGCCGAGGGCGTACACCGACCGCGCCTCCTGGTCGACCACGTGCTGTATGACGTCTATGTCGTGTATCCCGAGGTCCATCACGACCCCGACATCCTTTATCCTGGACGGGAGGGACGACACCCGCCTGCTGGCGGCCGTGATCAGCTCCCCGTACTCCCCGCTCTGGATGCCCCGCTTCGCGAAGTCCACGACGGGGTTGTGCCTCTCGACGAACCCGCCCGCTAGCACCAGGCCCTGCCTCTCCGCGAGCCCCACGAGCTCGACGAGGTCGGACGACCGCCCGGTCATGGGCTTCTCTAGCAGCACGTGCTTCCCTGACCTGAGCGCGTCCGAGGCGACCTGCTTGTGCGTGGTCGTCGGGGTCACGATGACGACCGCGTCCAGGTCCCCCTTCAGGAGGGCCGTGTAGTCCGTGTGCGACTCCACCGAGTACCTGTCCCCGACCTTCTTCGCGGCCTCCGGGGATATGTCGGATACGCCCGCGAGTACGCCCATGTCCGTGAGTATCCTCGCGTGGTTCTGGCCCATCGAGCCGACGCCTATCACGCCTACGCGCATGCGTGCGGAATCCGTGTCGACGGTAAATAACCCTTGGGTGCCCGCCGTCATTATCTTAATAGCGCTGGGCGATACGTGCCTAGGTCGATAGCATGAAGAAGAAGTTGATGGACATCCTGGCGTGCCCGGTCTGCAAGCACCACCCGCTCGAGCTCAAGGTCGAGAAGGAGGATGACAGGGAGGTCCTGTCCGGGACCATCAGATGCCCCAAGTGCGCCGTCGACTACCCGATAGAGGACGGCATACCCAACATGCTCCCGCCCGGGTCCTGAGTCACCCTTTCGTCCTCTGGCCGGACTCCATTATCCACTTGAGCATGTCCAGGCTCTTGCCCCACGCGTCCTGCGTCGCCCTCGCGAGCGCCTCCCGCTCGCCCTCCCGGAGGCCCATGGCCCCCGGTATATCGAAATCGAAGTCGAGCGTCACCACGGCCTCCCCGCCGACGTCCTTGAAGTCCCACGCGGCCCTCGTCCTGAGCCCGTGCCGGGACGTGAACACGATCCTCCGGCCCTTGACGAACTCCGAGACGTCCAACGAGGTCCTCATGCGGGCCCTGGGCCCGACGAGCATGGTGAGGTCCACCGTCGCCCCCTGGCCGTACTGGACGAGGCTGGATGACTCCAGGTCGACGAACATGGGGATGTAGTTCGTGAAGTTCCTCCAGTCGGCGACGTAATCGAAGGCGTCCGCCGCGCTGGAGGACATGTGGGCGCTTCGCCGTATCGCGGGCATCTGCTCGGGTGGGAAGCATCGGCAGGGTATTTAGGAATTCTGAGGAGGGCGGACGCGCGCCCCTATATCCGGGCAAGGTACAGAATAGAACGTTTGTCCGCTGGCTGGATGCAACACATTGATATCGGGGGGGCTCTGTCCCGGTGAGCGGCGCGTGGAACGCGCCCACAGGTGAGCTAGATGAAGGTGCTCGTCGCAGACGAGATATCGAAGGGCGGCGTGGAGATGCTGAAGGCCCAGGGCTACAAGGTCGACGTGAAGCTCGGGCTCAAGGAGGACGAGCTGGTCAAGGTCATCAAGGACTACGACGTCCTCCTGGTCAGGAGCGCGACCAAGGCCACGAGGAAGGTCGTCATGGCCTCGAGGCTGAAGGTGATAGGCAGGGCCGGCATCGGGGTGGACAACATAGACGTGCCCGCGGCCACGGAGAGGGGCATATTGGTCATGAACGCCCCCTCGGGGAACGTCATCTCGACCGCCGAGCTCACGATCGGGCTCCTGTTCGCGCTCGCCAGGAAGATACCGCAGGCGGACGCGTCGACCAAGAGGGGCGAGTGGAAGAGGAAGGAGATGAAGGGCCTCCAGATAGCGGGCAAGACCCTGGGCATAGTCGGCCTGGGCAGGGTCGGGGCCGAGGTGTCCAAGCGCGCGGCCGCGCTCGGCATGAAGGTCATCGCGTACGACCCGCTCGTGTCCCCCGAGGTCGGCGTGAGGCTCCACGTGAGGCTCGTCACGCTCGACAGGCTCCTGGAGGAGTCGGACTTCGTCACCGTGCACACGCCCCTGACGCCGCAGACCAAGGACATGATCGGCAAGTCGGAGCTCGCGCGGATGAAGAAGAGCGCCATGGTCGTCAACTGCGCCCGGGGGGGCGTCGTGAACGAGGACGCGCTCTACGACGCGCTCTCGGAGGGGAGGCTCGCTGGGGCCGCCGTGGACGTGTTCACCGAGGAGCCGCCGAGGTCCTCGAAGCTGCTTACGCTCGACAACGTGGTGCTCACGCCGCACCTGGGCGCGACCACGAAGGAGGCGCAGGAGGACGTGGGCTCCGAGATAGCGGAGCAGGTCATCGCGTACCTCAAGGACAGCGTCATAAGGAACGCGGTCAACCTGCCGGCGAGGCTCGACCCCGAGATCGTCCCCTACATGCCGTTGGCGGAGAAGCTCGGGACGTTCATATGCCAGCTGGGGAAGAGCGGCACTGGCAAGGTCGAGATATCGTGCAGGGGCGAGCTGGCCCAGAAGGACGTGAGGATCATAGCGGCGTCCGTCGTGACCGGCCTCCTGAGGCCCATATCCGACGAGTCCACGGTGAACTACATCAACGCGCTGTCGCTCGCGAAGGCGAGGGGCATCGAGATAGTCTCGTCCACGTCCGAGGACGCGGGCCCGTACAAGAACCTGATCAGGGTGACGATGCACACGAACGGGACCACCGCGTCCGTCGCTGGCTCGCTGATGCCGGACAAGGGCGCGAGGCTGGTCGAGATAGACGGCAACATGGTCGACATCGTGCCCGAGGGCGACCTGCTCCTGATATCGCACATGGACAGGCCCGGCATGATAGGCAAGGTCGGGACCGTGCTCGGCGACAACGACGTCAACATCGCGAGCATGGAGGTCGCGAGGAGCCAGACCCGCGGCCCGGCCGTCATGATACTCGAGATAGACGACCGGATACCGCCGGAGGTCATGGACAAGGTCAGAGCCATCCCGGACCTGAGGTCCGCCACATACGTCAGACTTTAAAATCCCCGAAGGCCATCGTGGCTCTCGTCCGAGGGGACGCGGAGCCACAATCACATGGCCACGCTCAAGATACTCATCCGCGAGGCGCGCATCGGGGACCTGGGGGACATCACGGACCTCTGGGAGCAGATGGCGGAACACCACTCGAGGCTGTCCCACCACTTCACGCTCGCGGAGGACGGCAAGGACAAGTACTCCAAATACCTCGCCAGGAAGTTCTCGGAGAAGAGCACCAAGCTCGTGGTCGCGACGAGCGGCCCCAAGGTGGTCGGGTTCATGCTGTGCCTCCTGAGCCCCAACACGCCCGTGTTCCGGGAGAGGACCGTTGGCGTCGTGTCCGACGTCTATGTCCGGCCTGAGTTCAGGATGAAGGGCGTCGCCAGGGAGATGCTCAAGTCGGGCCTCAGGTGGTTCCACAAGAACAAGGTCTCGTCCGTGCAGCTCAGCGTCGCCGCGGAGAACTTCGCGGCCAGGTCCGCCTGGGGCCAGCTGGGCTTCAAACCGCACATGATCATGAAGCGGCTCGACCTCGACAAGTACCCCGCGACCCGGATGCTCTCGGAGGAGCCCAAGGTCGTCAGGAAGAAGGTCGTGTGGAGGGCGGTGATAGGGTGGAATGGGAGGGTGGTTGTGGGGGCGC
>JBFXGF010000021.1:0-10907 GCA_050178275.1 Thermoplasmata archaeon
TCGGAGGAGGAGCTGGCCAAGAGGCCGATCATATCCATCACCCACACACCGATCACCCCGCTCAGATACAAGGAGGGGGACATAGAGGCGGTCGTCGAGTTCGCCCTCGCGGGCCTGCCGGTCGTCCACCTGTCCATGGCGATATCAGGCTCAGTCGCCCCAGTGACCCTGGCGGGGACAGTGGCGCTCGTGAACGCCGAGAACCTAGCGGGTTTTGTCATATCCCAGGCCGCGAAGGCCGGGGCCCCCGTGCTCTACAGCTCGGAGTCTGGCCCCATGGACATGAAGACCGGCGTGTTCCTGTCGGGCTCGACGGAGGGCGCGCTCATCAACTCCGCGGGTTGCCAGATGGCCCGCAGGTACGGCATCCCCTCCCAGGTGGGCGGCACGGCGGCGTCCGGCTGCAGGCCGGGGTACGAGGTGGGCTACCAGAAGGCCATAAGCGCGCTGATGCCAGCCATGGCGGGCGCGGACCAGATCGTGGGCATAGGCGGGTTCGAGCGGTCGGGCTGCGAGTCCGTCGAGCAGGTTGTCATGGACTGCGAGCTGTGGAGGAACATACTCCGCGCGTGGAGGGGCATCGACGTGAGCGAGGACACGCTGGCGTTCGACGCGATAGCCCGGGTCGGCCCCGGGGGTTACTTCATGAAGGACACCCACACGTTCAAGCACTTCAGGAAGGAGAACCTGCTCCCGAGGATCGCCATGCTGCCTCCGCCCCAGGACTCTGGCGAGGAGCCCATCAGGCTCGCCGCGCGCCGGGAGGCCAAGCGGATACTCGCCGAGCACCGCCCGATGCCGCTCGACAAGGACGCCGCCACGGAGGTCAAGTCCATCCTGAGAAGGTACGACGAGGCGTCCATCAACGCGGCCGTGCCGACGGACTACCTGCGGTTCTGAGGCCGGATCCGGGCGGGAAACCGCGCGCGCGTTGTGAAGGATTATGTCCTATGTGACGAATCACGTGCCGTTGTGAGTGCATGGACTTCTCGGAAGGAAACGGGTATGACAGGTCGCTCGTCGCGGGCGCGAGGGCGGCGGTCAGGGACGTCCTCGCCCTCAAGAAGGGCGAGACGATATTCATAGTGACCAACCCCAACAGGAACGTGCGCGAGATATCGATGGCCATATTCGACGCCGCCGTGGAGGCCGGCGCCGCCCCCGTGCTGGCGTTCCAGGCGGAGAAAGGGCAGTTCGACTTCACCGAGGAGACCATCGTGAAGGCGATGCACGCCGAGCCGGACGTGCTCCTGTCGATCAGCACGGACAAGATCGGCAAGGACAAGGTCGGCCTCATCAAAGGGTACCCCGGGAAGAGGAAGTACAGCAGCATATTCGAGAAACTGTACGAGGAGAAGACATCGAGGGCGTTCTGGTCGCCCGGAGTCACCAAGGACATGTGGAGGCGCACGGTCCCCATCGACTACACGAGGCTCAGGTCGGACTGCAGGAAGGTCATGAGACACCTGAACGCCTCATCCTCCGTGAGGGTCACTGCCCCCGGCGGGACCGACATAACCATCGGCCTCAAGGGCAGGAAGGCCAAGCTGGACGACGGGGACTTCAGGAGGCCAGGCTCCGCGGGGAACGTGCCTTCGGGCGAGGTCTACGTGTCCCCCGAACTGGGGACCGCGAGCGGCGTGATCGCGTTCGACGGCTCCATCGCGCTGAGCGAGGACGAGATAGTCATCAGGAACCCGATAGTCGCCGAGGTCTCGGGCGGGTTCATCGCCAAGCTCTCAGGCGGGTCGGAGGCGAAGGCCCTCCGGTCGTCCATCGCCGCGGGCCGGTCCAACGCCAGGAGGATGGTCTCCAAGGGGGAGCTCCCCAAGAAGGACCTGGAGTCGTACGTGAAGAACGCGGCGGCCATAGGCGAGCTCGGGATAGGGCTCAACAGGCGCGCGAAGATAGTGGCGAACATGCTCGAGGACGAGAAGGTCTACGGCACCTGCCACTTCGCCGTCGGGAGCAACTACGACGGGGACGCCGAGTCGCTCATACACCTGGACGGGATAGTCAAGAGGCCGACCATAACCGTCATGACCTCCTCCGGGAGGGAGACCGTCGTCATGGACTCGGGCAGGCTCGTCTGGGACTGAGCGAAGGTTTAACTCCGGCCTGTCTCTTCCACGGTCCATGGAGGGGCGGCTGGTGCCTGGCGCCATCGACCAGGACACCTTCGACAGGTCGAGGCGGATCGGGTGGTTGGACATCGAGTCGGTCTTCAGGTCCAGGGTGCTCATGGTCGGCGCGGGCGCGCTCGGGAACGAGGTCGGGAAGTGCCTGGCGCTGTCCGGTTTCAGGCGCGTGACGGTCGTTGACATGGACCATGTCGTCGGGTCCAACCTGAACAGATGCCTCTTCTTCACCAGGGAGGACGCGCGGGCGAGGCGGGACAAGGCGGAGGTGGTCGCGCGGGGTATCGAAGGCCTTTCCCCAGATGCCCGGGCCAGGGCGGTCGTGGGCAGGCTCGAGGACCTCCCGGACAATTTCTACGAAGGGTTCGACATCGTCCTGGGCTGCCTGGACAACATAGGCGCGCGGGTGCACGCGAACGCGCACGCGTACCGTGCGGGCAAGCCCTACATAGACGGTGGCATGGAGGGGTTCCTGGGCAAGGTGATGGTCTGCCTCCCGCCGGACGGGGCTTGCGTCCAATGCGGGATGAACAGGTCCCATTCGAAGGTCGCGGGCATGAGGTTCAGCTGCACGGGCGAGGGGGTGGTGTTCCACGAGCTCAGGCTGGCCGCGGAGATAACGACCACGAGCGTCGTGTCCGCCGTCATGGTCAGGGAATGCCTCAAGGTGGTCTCGGGCAGGGCCGACATGGCGCTCAAGAACATACTCTACTACGACGGCCAGCGGAACGTCGCCGACGAGGTCGAGGTCCCCTTGGATCCGCGGTGTCCGAACCACCCCCCTCGGGCGCTACAGGTATCCGAAAACCATATAACATCAGGTTCTGTCCAGTAAGGTAGGTGGTCCTCGTGACGTTCAGGCTCAAGGTGAAGAATGCGGAGACAGGGGCGACGGTGGAGATGGAGCTTGACGGCGACAACACCGTCGACGAAGTGATCGAGAGCGCCGCCACGTTCTGGAGCAAGGACATGGGGGCGTACGTGCTCCGGAAGGGCAAGAAGGTCCTCCGAGGCGGCTCGACCCTCGGAAACGCCGGGGTGATGGCCGAGGACGTCCTCGAGCTGATACCCGACCCCGAGGGCGGATAGTCCCGATGGCTCTCCCGCTCGACGTGCTGAGGCTGCGGTTGAGGAACGAGATTGAGACGTGCCAGCGCGAGCTCAGGCACCACATATCCGTCTCCGACCCCGCGCTGAGCAGGTTCCCCATACTCGTGAACGTGCACCTGTTGAGGGTCCCGGGCCCCGCATGGGAGGACGGGAAGGTCGTGCACCTGTTCGTCCACAAGTTCGCTATACTGGTCAGCGAGGAGTATCCCTTGGAGAAGCCGATCGTGAAGTGGATGACCCCGATATTCCATCCCAACATCATGCCCCCCGAGGACGGCGGGTACGTCTGCACCAAGCTCCTCGAGAACTGGGACTTCGGGTCGAACCTGTCGGCCTTCATAAGGGGCGTGGAGTCGCTGTTGTGCAACCCGAACCCTGAGAACCCGTTCGGCTCGGATGCGTGCACGCGCGCGGCCGCGTACTTCAACAGGCACAGGTACTCCCCTCCGACGCAGATGGACCAGTCTGACAGGAGGGTGAGGATCGTGGGGGGGACGCATGGTTAGGCCGAAGATCGTGCGGGAGACCCGCCGGAGGCCCGTGGAGCGCGCCCCGCCCCCGAAGGACACACTCTCCCCTCATGACTGGCTGTCGGAGGAGTCCCGGGCGGAGTACGAGAAGGTCCTGTCCTCCGGCCACCCGTTCGACATGTACGTGTCGTGCCAGGCGGAGCGCATGATGCGGTCGCACGCGCAAAGGGAGGCCCCGAGGCGGCTCGAGGTGATGGGGTTCATGCTCGGCGATGTCTGTTCGTGGCGGGGGCGCGAGTACGCGACCGTGAGGGACGTCGTGACGACGGACCTTGACAGCACGCAGTCGAAGGTCAGGTTCGACCGGGACGCGCTGCCGAAACTGTTCGGCGGCCTGGACGGTTCTGGCTTCGACTACATCATAGTCGGCTGGTACCACTCGCACCCCGGCCACACATGCTTCATGTCAGGGACCGACCTCGAGACGCAGAGGACGATGTTCGACCAGCCATACCATACGGCCATCGTGATCGACCCGGTGAACGAGGACGTCAAGGCGTTCAAGCTGTCAGGGGCAGGGTACGAGGAGGTCCAGTTCTCTCTCACTGACGCGCTGGCCCCGGCCGGGCCCGCAAGGAAGAGGACCCGGAAGTTGAGACAGCAAAGCTTTTCGCCCCGTCTGTCTTAGGGTCATGCGGGGTGAGGCATGACTCCTGGGCGCGTTCTCGCCGTCGTCTGCGCGGCGGCCATCGTCCTCTCGTGTCTGGTACTGCTGCCGAACGGTGACAGCGAGCAGGAGGAGTACGCCATGTTCGTGAGCGTGGACGAGACCAAGGTCAGCGTGATTTCCGGGAACCTCACGCTCGCGATCACGCACGATTCGTGGCCGAGGATGGTGTTCTGGCACACGGTCGACCCGTTCTCCCCGACGTTCGATGTCGGTTTCCCGAAGATACACCTGTTCAACGACTCGGACCTGGACGGCAGGTTCCGCCCGTCGGAGGCGGTGTACGCGGTGTACCTGGACTCCAACCACGCGGAGTGGAACCTCTCCTCCGTGGAGTCGGGCGTCAGCCCGGACCTGGGGGAGTTCGTCGTGTTCTCCATGAGCGCTGTCGTTGACGCGTACAACGAGACGTTGGACGCGCCCCCAATCGTAGAGTCCTGGGCGAACGTGACCTTCTGGTTCCGGCTGGCCGAGAACGACCTGGAATACGAGAACCCCGCCGGGCCGCACACGGTGTTCGGCAAGACCGAGGTGTTCGTGAACATGACCCTCGAGGTGATGAACAAGACCGAGCTCGGTTGCGTCGCCATCGAGCGTTTTCTCCAAGGAGGGGGGGCCGCGTACATGTTCCATGTGCTCGAGGACGGTCCGGGGGAGGAGATCACCGCTGTATTGTCAGCCAGGGTCGATCAGAGCGTCGAGGGCGAGAACGTCACACTCCCCCTGAACCAGACGGACCATCCGACCCAGTGCGTCGACATCGCGCACGAGAATGGGACCGTCCAGGCCTTCTACCACTGGGGGTCCGCGGCCGTAGACCTGAGCGGGGGGCAGCCCTCGTTGGCGCTGAATTCCTCGTGCTACACGACGGGGACCGGCCTGGTCCTCCACTCGGTCCTGCCGCTCTCGAACGGCACACTGGCCTTCTCCCTGGACTCGAGCGTCGGGATCGACGAGAGCGGCTTCGTCGGCGACGTGACGGACTGGATGAAGGAGATAGGCCTGGCCCTGGCCGTCGCCGCCGCGGCCGCCGTGGCAACTGTCGCGATTGGCCTGCACGTGGTCTTGAGGCGCAGGCGGCTTAGGCGGGGAGAGCCTGAGGAGAAGGAGCCCGAAGCGCCGCGCTGAGGGGTCACACCCAGATCGCGTGCCGTTTCCTCATGGCGCCCTCTGACTGCCCGAGCTTCTCCATGAGCCTGGCGACGATGCTGTCGAAGTAGATGAGCGTGGCGTCCTCGAAGAGCGTCCCGAGGGGCGCGAGCCTGCGCCGGTCCTCGTCCTTCGGGGGGTTTATCAATATGACCACGTTCGAAGCGCTCGCGAGCTTCGAGTGGGCGTTCGCGGTGATCGCGATGACCCTGGCGCCGACCCTGCGGACGATGTTCGCTGTCTGGATCGCCGACATCGTCTCGCCCGTGTGGGACACGATGACGACGAGGTGTCCCTCCTCCACGATCGGCGTGACGGTCTCCCCGACGAAGTACACCTCGAGCCCCATCTGGACGAGCCTGATGGCCAAGGCCTTCGCGATCAGGCCCGAGCGGCCGACGCCGTAGATGAAGACCCTCCTGGCGCCTATGATCGCGTCCACGAACTCGTCGGTGCCCTCGACCTCGTCCTCGAGGGTCCTTGAGATCATCTTGATGATGTATTCGTAACTCTCTTTCATCTCGATCCGGACGTCCCCTTCTTGTTGTTGGTCTCCTTGCCTTCCTTGGAAACCCTCTTCGAGAGAACCCTCTCGAGGATGACCTTCATGTACATCGCGTCGTGCTCCAGCAGCGGCGAGCCAGATATGACCGTGATCGGGTCGTTCCTGTCGACCAGGGCCTCGGCGAGCGGCTCGAACCTGAGGTCACCCTTCTTGATCGATGTGTACCTCTTCTCGTTGCCGTTCTCGTGCTCCACGCCAGAGAAGTGCGTGTAGAACTCGCCATCGGTGTAGTCAGCCATCGAGTCCAGTAGCTCGTCGAAGTCCTTCGGCTCCTTGAGCTTCCCGTGCTCCCTGGCGTGATAATGGGCGAAGTTGATCACTGGCACGACGCCTTCGATGTCCTTGCACAGTTTGACGACCTCGGGCAGCGACCCGAATATCTCCCTGCGGCCACTGAGCTCCAAGCCCAACGAGGCCTTGATCTTCTGCTTCTTGTACCAGGCCGCGAGCTCCCTGACCCTGGCCTTGATGCGCTTGTGGGCGACCTTGTCCTCCACATCGCCGTACAGCCCCAGGTGCGTGACCACGGTGCCCCCTCCGAGCGCCTTGGCGATGATGCCACCCCATCTGATGGAGTACATACTCTTGAATGACAGCTCCCCCTCGCTGACCAGGTCCATGTAATAGGGGGTGTGTATCGACATCGCGACATCCAGCTCCTCGGCCATGATCCTGAGCCTGTCAAGGTCGTTATAGTTCGTCGCCAGCCCGCTGGAGAGCGCGACCAGGGTGTCCTCGGCCTTTATCGGCGCGTCGAGGTTGTATATGACCTCCTCCTTGGTGCCCTTCCTGCGGACGATCTCGATGACCATGTCGCTGGGCAGGTCGAGGGGGGTCATGCCGACCTCCTCTGGCTCAGCCGTGCGCTCATGCACGCTGGCCCTGACCAACTGCGTTTCGAGGGCCGTAAGGCCCAGGTGGTGGACGTCCTCGATGCCGTCCTTCAATGTGCGTCCTTTGCACGAGAGCGGGATGCCTGCGGGACCAAAACGTATCATCAGTAACCACTGCGCCGGACTGGGTTTCCGGATTATGCCTTATGCCGTATATATTCTCCCTTCAATGTGCGTAATTGTGTGCGCGGGCGCCTAGCTGCCCCTGCCCGCGCTCGCGCCCGCCATGGCTGGCCCGCGCTGGCCAGCTTCGAGGGCGTATCCAAAGCTTTATAAACGGTTCCCCCATTTACTCGCCTGCTCTCTGGTTGTCGGAGGAGTCAGATATGGGTAAGAACTCGAACAAGACGAATCCCAACCTCGTAGCCCTGATCAAGCGTCTCAAGGACGCGAGCAGGACGAACGAGGCACCTGTCTGGCGAGACATCGCAGTGCGCCTAGAGGGCCCGCAGAGCAACTGGGCCGAGGTGAACGTCGGCAAGCTCCACCTTTACGCGAGCGAGAACGACGTCATCGTGGTCCCGGGTAAGCTGCTCGGGGCAGGCGAACTCGCGAAGAAGCTCACCGTCGCGTCTTTCAGGTCATCGGGACAGGCAAAGGAGAAGGTCGAGAAGGCTGGCGGTATGAGCGTGTCCATTGAGGAGCTCTTGGCAAAGCACCCCAAGGGCTCTAAGGTCAAGATCATGGGGTGAAAGCCTTGGCGGTAATCGATGCTGACGGACTAGTACTGGGAAGGCTGAGCACCCACGTCGCCAAGCGGCTGATGACCGGCGAGGAGATATTCGTCGTCAACGCCGAGAAAGCCATCATCTCGGGGGACAAGGTCCAGCTGCTCGCGCACTACAAGCACCGCCGGGAGAGGGGGACCAGGAACCACGGTCCGTTCTTCCCGCGCTCGGCGGACTCGATACTCAAGAGAACCGTCCGGGGAATGCTCGAGTACAAGAAGCCATCGGGCAGGGCGGCCTACAGGCGGCTTAAGGTGTATGTCGGGGTGCCTCGGGAGCTCAAGGCGGAGAAGGCCGAGAGCGTCGAGAGCGCCAAGAAGCCCGAGATGGTGAAGTACACCACCCTGGGCGCGATCGCCAAGGAGCTCGGGTCCACCAGGGAGGTAGGCACATGAAGGTCGTAGTCGCTAGCGGGAAGAGGAAGAGCGCCGTGGCGAGGGCGAGCGTCCACAAGGGCAAAGGCCTAGTCAGGATAAACAGCGTCCCGGTCGAGATATTCGAGCCGTCCCTGGCCCGGACGAAGATCATGGAGCCGCTCACACTCGCGGGGGACCGCTCCGCGAAGGTCGACATCGATGTCAATGTCCAGGGCGGCGGTATCATGGGACAGGCGACGGCGTCCAGGACGGCGATCGCCAAGGGGCTTGTGCAGTTCCTCGAGGACGAGGAGCTCGAGTCGATCTTCATGAGATACGACAGGTCGCTGCTCGTCTCGGACCCGAGGAGGAAGCTGCCGAAGAAGCCGTTGGGCAGAGGCGCCAGGAAGAAGCGGCAGAAGTCGTACAGGTGATTTGAGGATGATAATACCCGTCAGATGCTTCACGTGTGGCAAGGTCATAGGCAGCGCCTACGAGGAGTTCGTCAAGAGGGTCGAGATGGGGGAGCCGCCGAGGGACGTCCTCGACGCCCTGCATCTCGACCGCTACTGCTGCCGGAGGATGGTCCTCACCCACGCAAACCTCATTGACGAGATCGCGCCCTACTGAGGGCGCCCTCGGCAACCATTTCTAACTGGGCCCGTGGGGTAGCTTGGTATCCTTCCAGCTTGGGGTGCTGGTGACTCGCGTTCAAATCGCGACGGGCCCACTCGGTCTCAATGCCGTTGGCCAAGCCAGGCTCATCGAGCTCCTGCAAGAATAGATATCCGTAAGGGGTTTTCGAACAAGTCGGGATCGTCAGTGTGTCTCCCTTGGTCAGACCACACCAGTCCTGTTCTGTATGTCCTCTCCTGGGAAGGGTATGTCATCGTACGGGTTGCAGTTGTTCTCGTCGTAGTACCCGTCGTCCTCGCCGTGCGTTAGCTGGTTCTTGTCCCCTTCCGCCAACGCGACGCCTATCCCGGATATGGCTATAGCCGCGACTGCGAGTGTCAGCGCGATGCCCAAGACCCTCTTCTTCCTACCCTTGTCCCCTCTCCCATCCTTCACGACTCTCATGTGCCCATCGGAGTCTCGCTCCAAGCTGCGGTTCATGTACGAAGTGAAATCCCGCACCGTACAAAAAGCCGAGTCGTTGATTTGCACTAGTTATATCAAGGACGATAATGGCGTCCGTCCAGCTCGATCAATGCTTATGGTTGTTCTGACCGTTCGCGGCCTTCCTGAGAAGAGCCACCATGACCGTGCCCTTGGTGAAGTCTCCCTGTACGCGGTCCTCCGCCCAGATACGGCCGCCGCAGGCGCCCGCTATCTTCCTGGCGACATGCAGGCCCAGGCCAGCGCCAGAGACCCCCGCGTCGCCCCTGAAATATCTCTCGAAGACCTTCTCCTTCTCGTTGTCGGGTATGCCCTTCCCGTGGTCGGATATCCTGACGGACCAGTAGTCAGTCCCACCCTCGGAGACGGGGCCTATCTCGATGTCGATCACCGTCTCCTTGGATGGGTCGAACTTGATCGCGTTCGTGAGGATGTTCACGAACATCCGTGAGAGGAGCGCGCTCCCCTCGACGTAGCATGTGGACGCGGGCCTCTCGAAGTTGATGATCACCCTCCTGTCGGAGTACATCCTCTTCGCGTCCTCGACGGCTTCCTCTATCATGCCGCAGACATCCGTCACGCTCCTGCACTCGCCCTCGGCGATGGCGTCGGCCTTGGAGAGGTCCCTGACCACAGACGCGAGCTCGCACGCCCCTTTCACGTCCTTGGCCACGACCGCCAGTGCCTTAGCCTGTTCCTCGTCCAGGCCCTTGGAGTGGTTGACCCTGTCGAGGAAGTGCATGGCCGCGGTCATGTAGTTCATGATGTCGTGTGAGAGCAGGTCGTTCAGGAACTCGGACTCCAGTCTCGACTCCTCCATCCTCGCGCTCAGAAGGTTGCGTTCGGTGACATCCCTGACTATGATGTGCACGCACCTCTCAGGGTGGATGTCAGAGATCCTCGCGGACACCTCGCCCACGACCTTCTCCCCGCCTTTCTTGACGAACTCGAACTCTTGGTTCTTCAAGACGCCTTCCTTGTTGACGAGCCAGACGCATCTATCCCAGGCGTTCGCCCCATCGAGCAGGAGCGTCGAGATGTTCTTGGACACGAGCACGTCCTCAGGGCCGTATCCCAGCATGCCCAGAGCCGCCTCGTTGAGCGACCTGATCGTCCCGTCACCCATGCAGACGATGATCGGGTCGGGCGAGAGGTTCACGAGTGATTTGTACTTATCATCCGACCTCTTGAGTTCCTCCATCCTCCTCCGGACCTGCCTCTCCAGGTCGAGGTTGAGGTTCTGTAGGTCGAGGTTCCTCGTCAGTATCTCGTCGTTGAACCTGAGCGCGTGCTCAGACACGGATTCCCTCACGAAGCTGACTGTGTGCCCGAGAGACTCCAACTCTCCCCTCCTGCCGACAAGGAACCTGCACGCGGTCTCCCCCGTGGAAACACAGCAAGTCTCGGTCGCAACAATCTCGTTCGGGCCCTCGCAGTCCGCGATTCCGAAGACGTGCTTCCCCACACCCGCCAGGATTCCGCATATGAATGAGCACGTGGGCGACTCCTGCTCCTCTCCGTGACTGAGGTACCCCAAAGCCTCCAAGGAGTCGGGGCACGAGAGTTCCATGAGCATCGTGGTCTCGTCGAACCTGACCACCTCGAACGTGCCAAGGCCGTCGCGCGCGAAGAGGTCCACGAGGTGGTTCAGG
>JBFXGF010000022.1:0-10837 GCA_050178275.1 Thermoplasmata archaeon
GAGTCGGCCGGTGTCACGGGCTTGATAAACGCTTCGGAGGGGGCTCAGTCCCTGGACCTGTATCCCTCGACCGCCTTCTCCTCGAGCCGGCGGGCCCTCCGGGCCATGGCCTCGCGGTTCCTCCGGGCGTCCTCGTCGTCCTCAAGCCGGAGCCTAGGCGCCTCGCACGGCTGGCCGGCGGGCCCTAGCGCCACCACGGTGAGGTAGGACGACCCGGTGTGCCTCACCTGGCCGGTCCTCGGGTCCATGGCCTCGATACGGACCCCGACCTCCATCGATGAGCGCCAGACGGCGTTCACGTTCGCCTTGAGCGTGAGGAGGTCCCCGACGTTCACGGGCGATAGGAACGACATGCGGTCGACCGAGGCGGTCACGACATTCGCGCGCGCGTGCATCGTGGCCGCCACGTAGGCGATCTCGTCGACCATCTTGAGTATGGTGCCCCCGAAGACGTTGCCCGCGACGTTGGCGTCCTGGGGCATCATCACCCTGGCGACGACCGTCCTGGAATCGGATACCCTCCTCTCGGCAGCGGCCTCCGTGGACAACTGAGCATCACCCGGTCGGAGGCGGGGGCGGAGGCATCTGCGGGGGAGCCTGCGGGGGAGCCTGCGCGGGGGCCTGGCCCCTCCTCCTCGCCAGCAGCAGCGCCACGACGATTATGAAGACCACCAGCGCGACCACGCCGATGACCAACAGCAAGGCCAGGCCGTCCCCTGAGTACGAGTAGTCCGTGAGCTCCAGCGATAAATACGGCGTAGTGTCGCCTTCCGAGTACGAGGACATCTTGACCCACGAACCCACGTCCGACGAGTACCAATAGACCTCGTAGTCGCCCGAGCCGTCGGCCTCCGTGATCTTCATGCAGGTGAATGTCCCAGCCTCGGTCGTGACCTTCTCCTCAGCGGCCGCGACCGAGTAGAAGAGGGTCTCCTGATACTCGTCGGTCATCGTGAAGGACAACTCGTCGTCGACCCAGACGGTGTGAGCGCTCGTGACGTTCGTCGTCTCGTTCCACTCCTCGCCGACCTCGGTCTCGCCGTCCACGAGACCGCTCATCGGCGGCGGAGAGTATGTGGAGACATCGTGCGTCTGAGTCCTTGAGATGACGAACCCGAGGGTGGAGAGGTTCGTCCATGTGTACATGTCATCCTTGACGCTCGCCAGTCCGCCGTCGACCTCGTAGACGCGGCCGCTGAAGACCATCTCGATGCCGGCGAGGTCGCCCATCTCGCCGGCCATCGAGCCCGTGACCTTCAGGACGTTGACGTCGTAGGATTCGGAGCCGACGGTCAGGGAGTCCTTGGCCTCGAACTCGTACCTGAACCCGCCCGTGATCGTGAAGCCGTCGTATTCCGTGCTGCCCTCATACACCCAGTAATCGCCCTCGGACCGGTCCAGCGCCGCCGCCGGGGCGGCGAACAGCGATAGGACCGCGGCGAGGCCGACCGCGCACGAGAGAACCGCCTTTGAGAAACCCATCTTCGCACTCTCAGAGCCTTATGGCGGGGCATCCAAGAGCGGTCACAGGGTAAAAACCTTACCCCCTGGGGGTCCCGTCAGACATTGCGTGGCAAAGGAATATAATGTCATAAACTCTAACCGAAGACCCGATAGCGGATGAAGGATGAATTCGTCGTCACGCCCTATGGCGTCTCGGGCGAGATAGACTACGACACACTGGTCGACCGCTTCGGGACGAAGCGCGTAGATGACGCGCTCCTGAAGAGGCTCTCCGGCTACGGACCCCTGCACCACATGCTCAGGAGGGAGGTGTTCTACTCCCACAGGGACCTCGACTGGGTCCTGGACGAGTACGACAAGGGGAACAAGTTCGCCCTGTACACCGGCCGGGGCCCGTCCGGGCCCATACACCTCGGGCACCTGATGCCTTGGGCGTTCACGAAGTATCTCCAGGACGTCTTCAAGGTCAACCTGTGGTTCCAGCTCACGGACGACGAGAAGTTCATGTTCTACGACCACCTGACGCTCGAGGAGACGAAGAGGTGGGGCTACGAGAACGCCCTGGACATCATAGCGCTCGGGTTCGACCAGAAGCTCACGAAGATATTCCTCGACACCGAGTACATCAAGACGATGTACCCGCTCGCCATCAGGGCGGCGAAGAAGATCAATTTCTCCACCATCAAGGCCGTGTTCGGGTTCGACAACTCGAACAACATCGGGAGCATATTCTTCACTAGCATCCAGACGGTCCCGTGCTTCCTCGAGTCCTTGGAGAAGGGCAGGAAGGTCCCGTGCCTCATACCGTGCGGGATAGACCAGGACCCGCACTTCAGGATAACCAGGGATGTCGCGGAAGGGCTCGGGTACTACAAGCCGGCGCTCGTGCACGCGAAGCTGATGCCCTCGCTCGCGGGCTCCGAGAAGATGTCCACCTCGGCCAAGGCCGACACGACCATATTCACGACCGATGGACAGAAGGTCGTCCGGAAGAAGGTCATGAACGCGTTCACCGGGGGCCGCGTGTCCGTCGAGGAGCAGAAGAGGCTCGGCGGGAACCCGGACATATGCTCGGTGTTCCAGTACCAAGCGTACTTCTTCGAGCCGGACGACGACAAACTGGCCAAGCTGCGGGCCGACTGCAGGTCCGGGGCGATCATGTGCGGCGAGTGCAAGGGCCTCCTGTTCGAGAAGGTCTGGAAGTTCCTCGAGGAGCACCAGAGGCGCAGGGAGAAGGCCAAGGACGTCGTGCAGGAGTTCTTCGTCCGGGACTGAACAACCATGATTTACCCCGCGCGCCATTCATCCACGGGGATATCATGAGGCTCAGGCCGGTAGCCGTCGTCAGGAACGGGGTCACGGGAGACATCGACGACTGGGGGAGCGTTGTCTCCAAGCTGGTCTTCGAGCCTGAGTACGTCGAGGGCCTGTACAAGCTTGACCGGTTCAGGCACATATGGGTCATATTCGGCATCGACAGGAAGAAGGGCTGGAAACCGAGAGTGCACCCGATGCACGACCCCTCCAGGCCGCTGGTCGGGGTCTTCGCCACCCGCTCGCCCAGGAGGCCGAACAAGCTCGGCCTGACCAAGGTGAGGCTGATGGACGTCAGGGGGCGCACGGTCACCGTGAAGGGCTTGGACGCGTACGATGGCAGCCCGGTCTGGGACATAAAGCCGTTCGACGAGGAGATCGGCGCTGTCTACCGCGGGAGCGGGCGCTCGACCAAGAAAACTAGATAAGACCTTTGCCCGATGAACCCAGGACATGACGCATGACGAGTTGGTCGGGCAGCTCAGCTACTTCGAGAAGAAGGTGCTGAAGGCGCTGGAGGCCCCTAAGAGCGCTTCCCCCGAGGAGCTACTCGAGAAGGGTGGGTTCGACAAGCTCGTGGAGGTCATGAACGCCGCCTCCTGGCTGCAGGCGAAGGGGCTGGTCGCGATACATGAGAGCATCGCGAAGGCCTACACGCTCAGGCGGAAGGAGACCGCGTCGCGCCCGCTGGCCGAGAGGGCGGTCGCCCAGGTGCTCGTCGAGGACCTGGGAGGCAGCGCGTCCCTGGCGGACCTGAAGGCTACCGGGAAACTCTCCAACGAGGATATCCAGATAGCCCTGGGCTGGATCAAGAGGAAGGGATGGGGAGAGATATCCAAGCAGGGCAACAACACGGTCATTAAGGTCAACGACGCGGGCCGCCAGGCCCTCCGCTCCAAGGGCGAGGACGAGCTGCTCATGGAACGGCTCGCGCAGGGGGAGGTGCTGGAGGGGGACGCCGATAAGGGCGTCCTCGAATCGCTCAGGCAGAGGAAGGACTTCCTGAACGAGAGGCATGTCGTCTCCCGCGTGATCGAGCTCACGGAGACGGGCAGAGAGGTCGCCTCGCTCCCGTTCGAGGTCAAGGAGGAGGTCGCCCAGCTCACGCCCGAGCTGATACAGTCCGGCCGATGGAAGGACATCGAGCTGCGCAGGTACGACGTCAAGGCGTTCGCCCCGACCGCCACGGGCGGCAGGAAGCACCCGATGACGGTGCTGATCGAGAAGGTCAGGGACGCGTTCCTGACGATGGGGTTCACGGAGATCAGGGGCCAGTACGTCGAGAGCGCCTTCTGGAACATGGACGCGCTCTTCACGGCCCAGGACCACCCGGCCAGGGAGATGCAGGACACCTTCTACCTGGACAACCCCTCGAGGATCGACCTGTCCGAGGACAAGGAGTATGTGGACATCGTGAGGCAGGTCCACGAGGACGGCTGGAAGACGGGGTCCCTCGGCTGGCGGTATGACTGGAGCCTCGAGGAGGCCCAGCGGGCGCTCCTGAGGACGCACACCACGGTCAACACGGTCCGGCACATCTACAAGAACCCTGGCCTGCCGTTCAAGGTCTTCTCGATAGGCAGGATATTCAGGAACGAGGCGATGGACTCGACCCACCTGCCCGAGTTCACCCAGATTGAGGGGATCGTGTGCGAGGAGGGCGCGGACTTCGACATGCTCTGCGGCCTGCTGAAGGAGTTCTACAGGCGCATGGGCTCGGAGGACATCAGGATACGGCCAGGATACTTCCCCTACACCGAGCCCTCGCTCGAGGTGGACATACTCTGGAACGGCCAGTGGATGGAGCTCGGGGGAGCCGGGGTCTTCAGGCCCGAGGTGACGGAGCCTTTGGGCGTCAAGGAGCCGGTGCTCGCGTGGGGCCTGGGGCTCGAGAGGCTCGGGATGCTGCTCTGGGGACTCGACGACATCAGGGACATCTACGTCTCGGACATCGACTGGCTCAAGAAGGCGAGGCAGCTCTGACCGAGCGGGGCGCGGCCCAATCACTTCTCCTCGACTTGCACCTTCTCGAAGGTCACGTCCTCTATGTGCATCAGGGACGGTATCAGGAAGCCAGCGGCCATCACCGCCGAGAGGCCGACGCCGGCGATGGCGAACCATACCTGGACCCCGAGCATGTCGGCCAGCGGCCCGGCCACGGCGAGGCCGACCGGGGACATCATCATCGACAGGCTGCCCAGGAGCCCGAACACGCGCCCCTGCTTCTCCGGGGGTATGGAGGACTGCATGATGGCCCTGACGGAGCCGTTGACGAAGGACAGCATGAAGGCGCACACGAACACGCCCACGACGGCGATGACGAAGGCGTCCGGGGGGACTATCCCCACCACCGTCATGCCCACGCCGGAGATGATCCCGGACACGAGCACCGTCACGATCTTCCTCTTGAACCCTCCCCAGACGCCCAGGGCGAGCCCGCCGATGAGGGTGGCCACGCCGCCCGCCATCTCCATTGTGGCGAACTCGACGACGCCCTTCCCGAAGTAGGAGCTGACGAGCAGGGGCACGAGGGCCATCGCGGGCGAGAACAGCAGGTTGATCAGCATAGCCATGGTCATGAGCGCGAGCGAGCCCTTCCATGAGATTATGAACCTGAGGCCGTCGCGCATGTCCCCTATCACAGACCGGGCCGCGGAGCCGAGGGCGTGGGCGCGCGCGGGCTGCGGTATCCTGACGAACAGCAGCGGGGATATGGCGACAGCGGCTGTGACGACGTCCACGGACAGCACGGCCCACATGGGCAACGCAAGTATCAGCACGGCCCCTAGGGCGGGGGCGGCGACGCTGACCCCGCCGTAGACCGCCTCGTTCAGCCCGCCTATCCTGGCCAGGTGCCTCTTGGGCACCATGAGTGTGGTCGACGCTGCCATCGCGGGCCAGTGGAACGCTCCTCCCGAGGAGCGGACCAGCAGGGCGGCGTAGATGTGCCAGATCTCGACGAGGCCGCTGGCGAACAGCGCGATGAGCGCGACCGTCGCCAGGGCGACGGACGCGTCCGCCCATATCATCACGTGCCGCCTGTTCCACCTGTCCACCAGGGCCCCCGCGAACGGGCCCAGGACGACCTGGGGGATTATGGCCATCATCATCGCGAACGCGAGCACGGAGGCGGACCCCGTCTCGAGCGTGAGCCACCACACGAGGGCGAACTGCACGAGCGCGCTGCCCACGAGCGAGCACGCTTGCGCGCCCCATATGACGAAGAACCTGCGCATGAGGCGTTTCTCGCCCGCCACGTCCCGCGCCTCGTCCATGAGACCGCCTGAGGCACGGTATCGGCTTTAAAGGCGGCGGTCACTTGTGGGCGACGGGCGGCCCCTCCGGCCCGCCCAGGGCCGCCAGGCTCTCCCGGCGGTGCTCCTCGCTCCCGGCGATGTCGCCCATGAGCCGGTCGATGTCGCCCAGGCTCGCGTACGCGGCCGACACGCCCTCCCTGTCCCCCAGCTCCGTGAACACCTCGAGGGCGGCGAAGCAGCACTCCCTCGCGGCCTCATAGTCCCCCGACCTTGAGAGCACCTCCGCGAGGCTCGCGTGCGCGTGCGCCCGGGTCCTCGGCTGGCCCGTTTCCGACGACAGCTTCACCGCGTTCTCGAGGTGCAGCCTCGCCTCGTCGAGCCTGCCGATGTGCGCGCACGCGGCGCCCATGTCGACGTACACCTTGGCCAGGTCGACCGGGCCGAAGCCGGCGGCGCACTTCGAGAAGTGCGAGATCGCCTCCTCGTACATGCCGCGGCCCATGAACACCTTGCCCAGCTCGAGGTGCGCGAGCAGCATCCCCCTGGAGTCGACCGCGGCCATCGCGTCCCTGGCGCTCTCCTCGAGCAGCTCCTGGGCCTTCCTGTGGTCACCCATCCGGTTCTCCACGACCCCGAGCCCCCTGAGCGCCTTCGCCCGCTGGCCGGGGGCGTCCAGGCAGCACTCGAGGGCCGACGAGAACAGCCTCGAGGCGCCTTCCAGGTCGCCCCTGTGCCCCCTGAGCTCGCCCATCTCCGTCAGGGCCTCCGCGCGGACGCACTGCTCGGAGTCCTTCGACAGCGACTCCAGGAGCGACTCGGCGGAGGCGTAGTCGCCGACCATGCCCGCCGCCCTCGCCCTCAGGAGCTGGACGCTCTGGGCGTACCTCTCCTTCCTGGGGGAGTAGTCCTTCAGCACGCCCCAGAGCCGCTGCACGTTCCCTGTGTCCAGGAGCGAGCCGCCCATGCGGGCGATCATCATCTCCGCCTCAAGGGACCGGTTGCCCCTCACGAGGTGGTACAGCCTCTCCTGGTGGTCCCCCGCCCTGAGGTAGTGGTCCGCGGCGGCGCTGTGCCACCTGGACCGCTCCTCGGCGCTCATGGACTCGTAGACGAAGTCCCTCAGGGACGAGTGTATCTCGAACCTCCCCCGGGCGACCTCCCTGAGCATGGACCCCTTCCTGCCGCCCCTCAGGTCCTTGGGTATCGCCTCCGACGGGAACGGCTTGTTGAAGACGGACGCGAGCTGCAGGAGGGACTTCTCGGACTCCGACAGGCCGGTGTAGAACTTGTCCTCCAGGAAGCGCGCGACCTGGGTCCTCGCCTCGCTCAGCCCGGAGGCCGTGACCATCTCCAGGGACAGCGGGTGCCCCTTGGTCATCGACACGATCTTCTCGGCGGACTCCCCCCTTATACCCCTGATTCCGAGCAGCTCCAGGGCCGCGCGTTTGTCGAGGCCGCCGAGATCCAGCTCGAACACCTCGTTCCTGGCGACGACGTCCGAGCGCTCGTAGAAGCCCGGGACGCTCTCGACCGTGACGACCATCTTGGCCGCGGCGCTGCTGTCCCTGAACATCCTCAGGAACTCCTGGACGCCGGGCGCGCAGTCCGCGTCGTCGAACACGAACGTGTAGCCGTTCTCCGACAGTTCCTCCTTCAGCAGCACGCTCAGCTCCCCGAGCTCCACGCGCTCGGACTCGATGTACGAGCACATCTTCCTGCAGCCGTTGTCCAGGAAGAAGCGCGCGAGCGCCTCCGTCACCGTCCTCGGGATGTCCCACGGTTTCACGGAGTACCAGAACACCCTCTGGTCCGTGAGCCCGGACGCGAGCCTGGACGCGAGGGACGTCTTGCCTATCCCCGCGATGCCCTTGATCGAGACGACCTTGACGGAGGGGGCGTCGAACGCCTTCCTGAGGGCCGCCAGCTCCTTCTCCCGGCCGATGAAGTCCTTCGTGGCGGGGAGCGGGGACGACCTCCTGGACGAGCGCGACCTCGCCACTGAGTTCGTCATGGGGACGATCCTCGACTGGTCCACCATGGGGTCGATGGCGTTGTCCTTCACATATCGCGCGACCGTCGCGGCCTGGCCCTTGCCGGAGACGGTCAGGGAATACGCCTTGCGCCTGGACTTGCCCTTCCGGATGTGCGACAGACGCTCCTCGATGGCGCCCGCGGCCTTCAGCTTCTTCAGCTCGATCGCGGCGTGCGCCCTCGAGATGGAGATCGCCTGGGATATGCCGTCCTGGGTGACATCGAACGGCACCTCGAACCGGTCCTCGTACTTCACGTAGTTGTTCAGATGGAATAGTATCCGTTCGGAGACCGTTAGAGCTCCACCCATGGACCGAAGAATCCGAGGAGCCGTTATTTAAAGGCAGTCATCACATGCAATCGTCAGGCTGGTCGGGCTGCCCATCCTTGTCCGGCCTCGCCCTCCTGGACTCCTTGACCGTCAGATGCACCATCATCACTGTCGTGATACCCATGACACCTGAGATCACGAACGGGACCACGGTGCCGTCGATCCCGAACGGGAACCCGAAGTCGCGGCCGTGGAACTGGTCCCAGAGGAATCCCCCGAGCGGGGCGCCCGCGACGGAGCCGATGTTCATCATGGACTCGAGGAGGCCGATGAGCCTCCCCCGGACGTGCTCGGGGACTATGTCCGCCTGGAGCGCCCTCAGGGCGGGGGACGACACCTGGAAGGCCATGCTCCTGGCCGCCAGCAGCAGCACGACCAGTAATAGCGAGTAGAAGAACGGTATGAGGAATATCGCCACGAAGGCGATGTATCCGCCCACGACGAACAGTAGCTTCCTGCCCACCCTGTCGGCGATGCGGCCCGACGGGAAGGCGACGAGCGCCCCGAGGCCCATCGCGACCCCTATCAGGATCGATATCGTGCCCGCGTCCAGCTCGAACCTGAATTGCAGGAACAGGACCATGAGCGGGCCGATGCTCGCGAACGAGAACCCTTCTATGGCCGCGTTCAGGTAGAGTTTCTTGAGGGTCTTCAGCTGCTCGGGCGGGACTCCCGGCGGGTTCATCAGGGTCCTCAGGGAGAGCGCGGTCCTGGTCTTCTCCGGCGCCTTGGCGTCCGTCACGTAGAGCCATGTGAGGACGGTGCCGACCGAGGCTATGGCCGCCGTGAAGTAGAACGGGAACTTGTACGCCTCGCTGTCGGCGTACCCCAGGGACTGGCTCGCGAAGATGTACAGCGCCCCGCCCACGAACGGCCCGATGACGAAACCGAGGTTGGAGGCCATGACGATCTTGCCCATCGAGGCGCCCCGCTTGTGGGGCGGGGTCGAGTCTATCACGAGCGCCTCGCTCACGGGCCAGACCATCGCGCTCGCGACCCCCTGGAATGCGCGGACGAATATGAGCCCGAACCACGTGTCGGGGACGGTGAACAGGATGGCCAGGACGGCGTACATGACGCTCCCGATGAGTATGAGGTTCTTCCTCCCCACCCGGTCCGACAGGTTCCCGAACGGGGCCGCGAGCAGGGCCCTCGTGAACACGAACGACGAGAACAGTATGCCGACCTCGAGGCCGCCCCCGCCCAGCAGGTCGACGTAAACCGGGAACAACGGCATTATCAGGCCGAACCCGAGGCTCACTATGAAGTCCAGGCTGGCAAGGTAGTTGACGTTCTTCCTGGCGGCATCCTCGCCCAACAGACTCTGACTCAATTCGATCGGCCCCTGGCCGGGTTCACCCGAACAGGTCGACCCCGGCGCGCATGCTCCTCAGGATGATTGGGACCAGCTCCTTTTTTGTTGCCCTCAAACCACAGTCCGGGTGGGCATAGGCCACATTCTCCCGGCCCACGAGCCCGCAGATGTCCGCCAGCTTCGACCGGACCTGCTCGGGCGTCTGCACCTCGGCCTCCGACATCGGCGTGACGGATATGCATCCCGCCCCGAGCCGCTTGCCGTGCTCCTCGAACCGCGCGCGGTCGACATGGCCTATATTAGGCTCCTCCAGCCTCCCCGCGAACGCGAAGCTGAGGGTCGAGACGCCCTCCAGGCGGAGCAGGTGGTCCACGACGCCGAACCGGCCGACGTGCCCGCACACGTGCACGCTCACGCGCTCCCGCGGAAGCCCGCGCGCGACCCTGTCGAGCAGGGCGACCCGCTCGCGGAGGTCCCTGAACCCCTGCGATAGGAACGGCTCGTCCACCTGCACATAGGCCCCGCCGTCCGCGAGCGCCTTGGCGATGGGGGCGAGGGCCTCCGCGATGTCCTCGTAGAGCGTGAAGTCCGACAGGCCCTTGTAGTGCGACTCGACCTTCCTCGAGGCGCAGGTCATGCCGAGCGTGGTCGGGCCCGTGATGGCTACCTTCGGGGAGATGTCCGGGAACAGCCTCCTGAGGGCCGCGAGGTCCTTGACCTTCGTGAACTCCCCCGGAGGGCCCTTGAGCCCGATCCTCCCGGTCACGACCGGGAACCCGCCCTTGACCGCGAGGCCTTCGAACGACTCGGCGAAGTAGGATATCATGTCCGCCCGCTGCTCCCCGTCCGTGAGCAGGTCGAGGCCCATGGCTCGCTGGAACTCGACCGCCCTCGACATGGCGCACTCGATGTCCTCGTCAAACCTCGGCAGGCTGCCGATAGAGGTGGTCGTGAGCAAACCTGGCACCCGCGTGTAAAAACCGACTATGGGTATAAGGCACTTTCCAAGGGGGGACTGAAAGGATTAACTCCGGCCTCGTCGGGAACACGTCCGTGAAGCTGATAGTCACGTCGTCCGAGGACGACGCCTCCATGTACATACGCGCGCGGCTCCTGGAGACGGAG